>JALHNV010000001.1 GCA_022843325.1 Pseudolabrys sp.
CCTATGGCGCCGGGGGGGGGGCACTTCTATGACCCCACCCGACTCCTCGCTTCGCTCGGAGCCACCCTCCCCTTTCAGGGGAGGGATAAAGAAAGAGGCGCTTTGATCTCATGTCAGTTGAATTAACCCCCACCCCCTCCTTCCGCCTCGACGGCCGCCGCGCACTGGTGACCGGCGCCGGCCGCGGCATCGGGCTGTCCGCCGCCGCCGCGCTGGCGGACGCCGGCGCGCATGTGACGCTGGCGGCACGGACTGCCAACGAGATCGAGGAAGCTGCCACCGCCATCCGCGCCCGCGGCCAAAAGGCCGAGCCGCTGATCCTCGACGTCCGCGACGTCGACGCCGTGCAAACCACGCTGGCGGCGCAGGCGCCGTTCGAGATCCTGGTCAACAATGCCGGCACCAACCGGCCGGCGCCGTTCGTCGACGTCAAGGTCGAGGATTTCGATTTCGTGTTCGGGCTGAACGTCCGCGCCGCCTATTTTGTGGCCCAGGCGGTGGCGCGCAAACTGGTCGAGGCGAAGAAACCCGGCTCGATCATCAACATGTCGTCGCAGATGGGCCATGTCGGCGGCCCGACCCGCACCGTCTACTGCGCCACCAAGCATGCGATGGAAGGCTTCACCAAGGCGATGGCCATCGAGCTGGCGCCGCACAAGATCCGCGTCAACACGTTGGCGCCGACCTTCATCGAGACGCCGATGACGCGGCCGTTCTTCCAGAACGAGGCGTTCCGCAAAGACACGCTGAGCCGCATCAAGCTCGGCCGCCTCGGCCAGCTCGAGGATCTGACCGGCGCCATCGTGTTCATGGCCTCGGACGCCGCGGCGCTGATGACCGGTACGTCGCTGGTCGTCGATGGCGGCTGGACGGCGGAGTAAGCCGCAGTCCGCTCGTCCCCGCGAAAGCGGGGACCCGGAGCCACAAGCTTGGCCAGAATGATCTGGCTCTGGATTCCCGCTTGCGCGGGAATGAGCGGAGTATGTCGCGCCGCCGAAGCTAGAACAACTTCTTCAACACCTGCGGATTGAGGCAGCTGACCGGCGGCTTGCCCTGGATCAGAGCGATGGTGTTGTCGACCACCACATTGGCCATGCCTTCGCGCAGTTCCAGCACGCCGCTGCCGAGATGCGGCGTCAGCACGACGTTCTTCATCGCCACCAGCTCGGGCGACGGCGTCGGCTCGAACTCGTAGACGTCGAGGCCAGCGCCGGCGATCTTCTTGTCCTTCAGCGCGCGCACCAGCGCCGCCTCGTCGATGACCGGACCGCGCGAGGTATTGATGATGAAGGCCGTCTTCTTCATCAGCGCGAACTGCGCGTCGCTCATCAAATGCTTGGTGGCCGGCGTATACTGCGGATGCATCGACACGAAATCGGCCTCGCGCAGCACGTCCTCCATCGACTTGTATTCGGCCTCGAGCTTGCCTTCGACTTCCGCCGACTGCCGCTGCGGGTCGCAGTAGATGATCTTCATGTCGAAGCCGCGGCCGCGGCGCGCCACCGCCTGGCCGATGCGGCCGAGACCGACGAGACCCAGCGTCTTGCCGCTGACGCCCTGCCCGGCGAAATGGTTGGACTGCGAGCCCGGATAGACGCCCTGCCGGAACAGCGTGTCACCGAGCACGATGTTGCGCGCCACCGTCACCAGCAGGCCGAAGGCAATGTCCGCGGTCGCGTTGGTGACCATCGCGGTGATGTTGGTCACCGGGATGCCAAGCTCGGTCGCGGCGTCGAGATCAATCTTGTCCTTGGTGATGTTCATGGACGAGACCGCCTTGAGATTGGGATTGGCGGTCAATACGTCGCGGTCGACGGTGTCGTGCAGCAGCGAGATCAGAATGTCGGCGCGCTTCACGCCTTCGATCAGCTTGTCCTTGGGAAGTACCTTGCTCGAGTCCGGGTTGACCTCGACCTCGGCGCTGGCGCGCAGGCGCGCCAGCGCGCTCTCAGCGATCGGCTGGGTCACAAATACCTTGGGCTTGCTCATTATTTCTTCACCGCGTTGATTTTCGGGAGGACTTTCTCGGCCATCAGCACCATCGAACGTTTGCCGAGGGCCGGGTCTTTCCAGTCCTTGCCGGCATACAGCAAGGTGCCGAACTCGCCAACCGTTTCCTGATACTTCAGCAGTTCGTCGGCCACCTTGTCCGGCGTGCCGTAGGTGATCAGCTGATCGCAGACGTAGTCGAGCGTGACTTCGTCGTCCGGCTGATCGCGGTGCGACTTGAACAGCTCGATGCGACCGTTCATCTTCAGCTTGGTGTAAAGCTGCGAGTAGTAAAAGCGGTAAGGCCCGTTCGGATCGGTGGCGTAGGCCTTGGCGGTCTTTTCGTCGTCGGCGACGAAAATGCTGCGCGCCACGCGCCAGTTCGCCGGATCGGCCGGACGGCCCATGCGCTCGCAGCCTTCGACGTATTTCGGCCAGTGGCTTTTCACCCACTGCGGCATCAGGAAGTTGGCCGAGATCGGATCCCAGCCGCGCGCCGCCGCTTCGGTCACGCCCTTGGAGAACGGCGCCACCGCGGTGACGACGATCGGCGGATGCGGGCGCTGCAACGGCTTGCCGATGTAGCCTTGCCCGAGGCTCGGGATGAAGGTGCGCTCGACCTTGATCTTCCAATACTTGCCGTCGAGGTTGTACGGCGGCTCGCCGGCCCAGATCGCCAGCACCTGGTTGATCGATTCGAGGAACATCTCGTTGCGGTTGGCATCGAGGTTGCCGAACAACTCGGCGTCGGATAGCAGGCCGCCCGGGCTGATGCCGAAGATGAAACGGCCGTCGAGCATGTGATCGAGCATCGCGATCTGCGACGCGATAGTCGCCGGGTGGCTGTTCGGCATGTTGATGGTGCCGGTGCCCAGCTTGATGGTCTTGGTCGCGTGAACGAGGCTGGCGATGAACAAAACGCAGGAGGTGATGTTCTCGGCGCGGTCGGTGATGTGCTCGCCGACATAACCTTCGGTGAAGCCGAGTTCGTCGGCCAGGATGAAGGCCTCGCGATCCTCACGCAGCGACTGCCGCCAGTCTTTGTCCAGCGGATGGATGGGCATGGTGAAAAAGCCGAGTTTCATCGCCTTGGTCCCTCACTTTTGGTGATTTTTGGCCGCTTGGCGGCACCCCACGGCGCGACCGTAGAGGCATCGTCCCGGCTAACGAAATAATATATTTCGCCGCTATCCATTAGGTTTTATAATAACGAGATGGCCCCCATTCCGCTGCGGCAAATCCGCGCCGTCATTGCTGTCTGCGAAGAAGGCTCCTTTACCCGCGCCGCGGAGCGGGAAAACGCCACGCAATCCGGCATCTCCCAGCACGTCGCGGCGGTGGAGCGGGCGCTGGGGGTCAAGTTGTTCAAGCGGACGGCCGGCGCGGTGACGCCGACCCCGGCGGGCCTGCGCTATTACAAGAGCTGCGTCGAGGCCGTCGGCGCGCTGGATCACGCCGCCGAGCAGGCCCGCGCGCTGTCCGGCCAGGTGACTGGCGAACTGCGCATCGGCCTGATGCCGACCTTCACCCGCGCAGTACTCGCCCCCGTGCTGGACGACTTCGTGCCGCGCTGCCCCGAGGTCCGGTTGCACATCGTCGAAGGTTACAGCGTGCTGTTGACCGAAATGGTGCTGAACGACGAACTGGATTTTGCCGTGGTGCCGGCCTTCGAAGGGACCATCGGGCTGACGTCGCGACTCCTGGTGCGCGACCGCGAGATGCTGGTGTCGGGGCCGACGCGCGGCCTGACGCCGCTGGCGCCGATCCGGCTGGCCCAGTTGCGGCCGCTCAAGATCGTGGTGCCCGGTCCCGGCAACATACGCCGCCGCAACCTCGACACCTATTTCCAGAGCCACGGCGTCGAGATCGAGGCAATGCTGGAAATGGACGCCATGATCGCGACGCTGGAGTTTGTCGCCCGTTCCGACTGGGTGGCGGTGTTGCCCAGCCTGATTTCGGTCAACGACATTGGCCGCGGCGAACTGATCGTCAATCCGGTGGTCGACCCGGCGTTGCATGCCGAGTTCGTCGTCATCCAGCCGACCCGGCGCACGCTGTCGACGCAGGCGCAGATGTTCCTGAAGCGTATCGAGGAAGAGGTCGTGCATATTCACGAGGTTTGGGACAAGGCGATACGCCCGGCCCGCGCGCCGCGACGGACCGGCTAGGCCGCCGGCGCGCCTGGCTGCTTCAGCGGGTGTGCCCGCGCGAAAGCGTCGTTCTTTGCGCAAGCCTCGGCAATCCGCTTCACCGTCGGATAGGGCGCAAGATCCACCTTGAAGAACGTCGCGCCGGCCACCTGACTCGCCACACAGATGTCGGCGATGGTGATCTGCTCGCCGTGACAGTAGGTGCCGGTGTCCTTGCCAATCGACAGATGCGCCTCCAGCCCGGTCAGCGCGGCGTTGTGCCAATGCTGCGCCCACTTCGCCACGCCGGCTTCGTCAATCTTGAACGCCGAAGCCAGATATTCGCGCACCCGCGGCACGACCAGCGGATGAGAGTCAGCCGCGACAATCTGCGCCAGCGCGCGCACCCGCGCCCGCGCCTTCGCATCGCGCGGCAAAAGCGGCGGATGAGGATGTACCTCGTCAAGATATTCGATGATCGCCAGAGATTCGAACAAGGCCGGTCCATCGCCATCGATTAGCGCCGGCAGCGCCATCATCGGATTGACCTCGCGGTATTTCGGGTCGCGCTGATGGCCTTTCATAAGGTCGACCTCGATTACCTCGTCGGGAACGAGACCCTTGAGATTGAGCGCGATGCGTACGCGATAGGTCGCCAGCGACCGCCAGAACGAAAAAAGCTTCATTTCCCGCCTCCCCGGTGCGCCGCGCGCGGCGGCTATTTCTGTTTGGTCGCCCAATAGACGGTCAGTTGCGCGCCGTCGCCGTTGCCTTGCCCGTTCCGGGTGGCATCCTCGAACCCGGCCAGCGCCGCTTTGGTGGCAAGCATGTCGGCGCCCATCGACTCGCCGGTCGCGACCATGGTGCGCAGGTCTTTCACCGCATTGTCGATCGTGAACGTGGCCGGCCCCGGGTCGCCGCCCTGGAACATGGTGACGATCATCGGCGCGCGACTTTTCAATCCATTGTTGGCGCCGTTGCTGTCGACGAACAGATCGAGCAGCCGCTGCGGCTCCCAGCCGGCAGCGCGGGCAATGGCGAAGGCTTCGCCAAATGCCTGCCACGCCACCATCAGCGGCAGGTTGATCGCGAGCTTCATCGACGCGCCGGTGCCGACCGCACCGCAATGCTCGACCCGCCGGCATAGTTGCTCGAGGATCGGCTGGGCGCGTTCGGCGTCCTCGGGCGTCGCGCCCATCAGGCCGAGCAACTGGCCCTTGCGCGCCGGCACCGTCGAGCCGCCGACGGGACACTCGACCAGAGCCGCACCCTTGGCGCGCACCTTGGCATCAAGTTCGGTATGTACGTTCGGCGCCACCGTGCTCATTTCGATCAGCAGCTTGCCCTTGACGTCCCCCGACAGGAGGCCGTTCGGACCGTTGTAGACGGCGTCGATCGACTTGCCGTCGGTCAGCAGCGTGATGACCGCTTCGGTGGTGCTGGCGAGTTCGGCCGGCGTCGCCGCCACCTTGGCGCCGATGTCGGCAAGCGGCTTGGTCTTGTCGGCGTTGCGGTTCCAGACGCTGACCTCGTGTCCCACCTCGATCAGCCGCGCCGCGACGTTCGCGCCCATGGCGCCAAGACCCGCTACACCGATCTTCATTGAAGCTCTCCCTGAATGCTCTGCTCTTTACCGAACGTTAGGCGATCGCGGCGCGGCGTGAAAGCCGCCTTCGGCGCGAGCCCACTCGACAGGCCGGGGCTGTAGCGCATAAGACGGAACCGGACAACGCGCGTTTAGTGCGCGCGTCGCAAATGCATCGGGGAGATCATCGAATGGCGAAGAAAAGCAAAGGAACCGTTGGCGTTATCGGCCTCGGGATCATGGGCGGCTCGTTCGCCAAGAACCTTACCGCCGCCGGCTGGCGCGTAGTCGGTTACGATCCGAGCGCCGCAGCCCGCCGCAAAGCGGAGCGCGCCGGCGTCGAGATCGTCAAAAGCGCCGCCGAGGTGGCCGCGCGGGCGCCGACCATTCTGACCAGCCTGCCGAAGCCGCAGGCTTTGATGGCAACGGCGCGCGAAATCGCCGCCGCGAAGCTGAAGAGCAAGGTGTTCGTGGAAATGAGCACCTTCGCCATCGCCGACAAGGAAAAGGCCCAGAGCGTGTTCGCGAAGGCCGGCCACACGATGCTCGACACCCCGGTCAGCGGCACCGGCGCGCAGGCTGCGGCCGGCGATCTGGTCTTCTACGCCAGCGGCAACCCGGCCATCGTCAAGCGCCTGCGGCCGATGTTCGAAAGCTTCGGCCGGCGCGTCTACGACGTCGGCGCCTTCGGCAACGGCAGCAAGATGAAATACGTCGCCAACCTGCTGGTGGCGATCAACAACGTCGCCAGCGCCGAGGCGATGGTGCTCGGCATGAAGGCGGGCCTGCCGCCGCAGGTGATATTTGACCTGGTGAAAGCCGGCGCCGCCAATTCGCGGGTCTTCGAGCTGCGCGCGCCGATGATGGTGAAGGGCACCTACAACGACGTTACCATGAAGATCGACGTTTGGGACAAGGACATGCAGGTGATCGGCGACTATGCGCGCAAGATCAAAGTGCCGACGCCGATGTTTGACGCCTCGAAACCCGTCTACC
Source organism: Pseudolabrys sp. (assembly GCA_022843325.1). GTDB lineage: Bacteria > Pseudomonadota > Alphaproteobacteria > Rhizobiales > Xanthobacteraceae > Pseudolabrys. The sequence goes on from JALHNV010000001.1 coordinate 6,700, forward strand.
TCAAGGCCATGAAAAGCGGCTTGGGCATGAAGGATACCGCCGCGGTCTGCGCGGTGCTCGAAAAACAGGCCAAAGTGAAACGCGGGAAGCGCCGCTAACCGGCCCGCAGGAGCCGACCGCCGGGTGGCTACGGCCTCCGGCGGTTGCTAGGCAGCCGCGCGCAGGGATGACGCCGCAACAACTTCGCCGTGCGTCCATTTTTAAGTGTTCATTTCTGCAAAAGCTAAGGTAAGCTTCCCCCAACCTTCGAAGTAACAGAAGGAAAAAGGGGAAACATGAATACGCAGTTCTGGATCATCCAGACGTTCAACGGCGTCTCGTATGGTGCGTTGCTGTTTCTGATCGGCAGCGGCTTGTCGTTGATCTTCGGCGTCATGCGCATCGTCAATCTGGCGCACGGCTCGTATTTCCTCTTGGGCGGCTACGTCGCCCTCTCGGTCATCGAAGCAACCGGGTCCTGGGCATTATCGCTGCCGGTCGCCGCGCTGACCATCGCCGCGCTCGGCATTGCCATGGAGCGGCTGTTCCTGCGCTCCGAAGGTTTCGCCTTCCTCCGCAACGCCGTGCTCGCCGCCGGTCTCGCGGTTCTCGTCAGCCTCGGCATCTCCGCAGCCTCACCGCAACTGCTGGGAGGCGGCTGGCTGCAGTTCATGATTCTCGCCGGCGTCGCCGCCGTACTGATCTTCCTGCTGCTGAGCCGCATCTCGGTGCTGCCGATCGAAACCGACGTATTGCGCCAGGTGCTGCTGACGGTCGGTTTCGCCTTCCTGTTCCAGCAGGGCGCGCTCGACATCTGGGGCGGCAACAACATGGACATCCAGCCGCCGCCGGCGTTCACGCAGAGCATCGTCGTTGGCGGCATTTACCTGCCGCTGTACCGCGTCTTCATGATCGGCATGGCGCTGGTGATCGGTATCGTGCTGTGGCTGGTGATGGAAAAGACACGCATGGGCGCCGCTGTGCGCGCCACTGTTGACGATGCGCAGATGGCGCGCGGCGTCGGCATCAACACCAACCTCGTCTCGATGTTCATCTTCGCGCTCGGCGCATTTCTCGCCGCGCTCGGCGGCGTCATTGGCGGCGCCTTTCTCGGCATCTATCCGGGCCTCGATTTCGAAATGCTGCCGCTGGCCTTCGCCGTTGTCATCATCGGCGGCATGGGCAGCCTCGGCGGCGCCGCGATTGGCGCGTTGGCCGTCGGTCTGGCCGATAATTTCGGCAAGGCGCTGTTCCCGGAGTTCTCCTACTTCACGCTTTACGCCCCCATGGTCCTGATCCTGGCGATCAAGCCGACCGGCCTGTTTGGACGAGAGTGAGCAGAACGCCATGGTCAGCCAACAAGTCAAAATCGGGATGGTCATCATTGGCTTAGCGCTGCTCGCCTTTGTCATTCCGCAGTCCGGATCGTTTGTCATTCTCCTGGCGACGCGGGCGCTGGCCTTCGCCATTCTGGCCATGAGCGTCGACCTGCTGCTCGGCTTCACCGGGCTGTCGTCGATGGGGCAAGCCGCCTATTTCGGCGTCGGCGCCTATCTCACCGCCGTGCTGGCCACCAAGTTCGGCATCGGCATGGGCTGGGATTTCTGGCTCGTGGTGGTGATGGGAATCCTGCTCGGCGCAGCTCTCGCCGCCGTGTTCGGCCTTTTCGCCATCCGGGCCAGCGGCGTCTACTTCCTGATGATCACGCTGGCACTGGGCCAGTGTGTGTGGGGCCTCGCCTATCGCTGGAATTCCGTGACCGGCGGTGACAACGGCATCAACATGACGGGCAGGCCGAACTTCGGTATCGACCTGACCAACGACGTCAATTTCTTCTATCTGGTTTACGCGTTCTTCGTTGTGTCGCTGTTGCTGCTCTACATCCTCGTCCGCTCGCCGTTCGGCAAAAGCCTGGCCGGCATCCGGGAACGAGAACTGCGCATGCAAATCCTCGGCTACAACACCTGGCTCCACAAATACATTGCCTTCATCATTGCCGGCGGCTTTGGCGGTCTGGCCGGCGTGCTCTGGGCGCAGACCAACGGCCACGTCAGTCCGGAGAACGTGGTGCTGACCACCTCGGTCGACGCGCTGCTGATGGTCGTCCTGGGAGGCTCCGGCACACTGGTCGGCGCCGCGATCGGCACCGGCATCGTATTCGGCCTGCGCGAGTTTCTCAGCACCATCGTGCCGTGGTGGCAGTACGTGCTCGGTGCCGTCTACGTTCTGACCATCCTCTATCTGCCGATGGGGCTGATGGGCATCCCGGCGTGGATTCGTCAGCGCAGGTCGCAACGCAAGAGCGAAGAGTCGAAGAAACTGGCGTCAAAGCCTTCCTGACTGCAACAGGCAGGCACAACAACACGGGAGGAACGACAATGACACACTCTCTGCGAAAGACTTTAGGTCCGATGCTAATGGGAAGCTGTCTGGCGCTCGGCCTCGGCGCCGCGGCCCCGGCCGGCGCCCAAGAATTGCGCATCGGCTTCGTCGCGCCGCTGACCGGCATCTTCGCCCAGGTCGGCAAGGACATGCAGGATGGCTTCCAGCTTTATCTCGACCAGAACGGTGGCAAGCTCGGCGGCATGACGGTGAAGTTCATCGTCGAGGACGAGCAGGGCAAGCCCGACACCGCGGTCACCAAGGCCAAGAAGCTGGTGCTGCAGGACAAGGTTCACATGTTCATCGGCGGCCTGCTCGCCTCGTCCGGCTATGCGCTGGCCCCGGTCAGCACCGCGGAGAAGACCGTCTACATCTCCTCGGTTGCGGCGGCCGACGACCTGACCCAGCGCGACCTCGGCAAGTACCCGCTGTTCCTGCGCACCAGCTGGACCAGCTCGCAGCCGCATCACCCGCTCGGCCAGTGGGCCTGCGACCAGGGTTACAAGAAGGTGATCTCGATCGCCGCCGACTATGCTTTCGGCTATGAGGTCGCCGGCGGCTTCCAGAAGGCGTTCGAGGATTGCGGCGGCCAGGTCGTCCAGAAGATCTGGCCTCCGCTCGGCACCAAAGACTTCGGACCCTATATCCCAAGCATGAAGGCGGATGCCGACGCCATCTTCACTGTGATGGTCGGCCCGATGGCACTGCAGTTCCCGAAGCAGTTGCGCGGAGCCGGCAACAAAAAGCCGATCCTCGGCGGCGGCACCAGCTATGACGAATTCGCCCTACCCTTCATGGGCGACGAAGTCATCGGCGACGTCTCGGCCCTGCACTACAGCGCCGCTATCGACACGCCGAAGAACGCGGCTTTCGTGAAGGCCTATCGCACCAAGTACAACAAGGTGCCGTCCTACTACTCGGAAAACAACTACACCACCGCACAGTGGATCGACGAAGCCATCAAGCAGGCCGGCGGCAAGTGGCCGGGACCGGAAGAGTTCGTCAAGATCATGCAGGGCCTGAAGATCGACAGCGTGCGCGGTCAGATCAGCATGGACGACATGCGCAACCCGGTGCAGACCATCTTCATCAAGAAAGTCGAGAAGAAGAAGATGTTCGGCTACGAAAAAGACGAGCTCTGGAACACGGTGATCAAGACCTATCCAAACGTCAGCCAGTTCTGGACCTACGGCAAGGAAAAGTTCCTGGCGCAGCCGGTCTATAACCGCGACTTCCCGCCCTGCAAGTTCTGCTAGGCGTCGACAACAGCCGGAGCCCGGCTTCACTGGGCTCCGGCATATTCCTTCCGAATTCAAGGATTCGCGCGTGAGCACCGAAACGCACATCAGCGACGGCACACCTGTTCTCGAGCTCAGGGGACTATGCAAGAGCTTCGGCGGCCTGCAGGCGACGCGCAATGTCACGCTGCGCATCATGCCCGGCGATCGCAAGGCCGTCATCGGTCCGAACGGCGCCGGCAAGACGACGCTGTTTAATCTCATTACCGGCATCTATCCGGTGACCTCCGGCCAGGTGCTGCTGTTCGGCCAGGACGTGACGTCGTGGCCGAGCCATAAGCGCACCTCGCTGGGCATGGCGCGAACCTTCCAGATCACCCACCTGTTTCCGAAGCTGAGTATTCTTGACAACGTGCTGCTGGCCATCCAGGGGCTGCGCAAGTCGAAATTCGTGATGTGGCGCTTCCAGTCGTCCTACCGCGATGTATATGAGAAGGCTTATGGCCTGCTGGATCAGGCCGGGTTTCTCGACCGCAAGGACACCGAGGTTCGCAACCTCTCGCACGGCGAGCAACGCCAGCTGGAGATCGTTCTCGGCCTCGCCAGCGACCCGAAGATCCTGCTGCTCGATGAGCCGGCCGCCGGCCTGTCGTCGGGAGAGTCTGTCGAAATGGCGAAGTTCCTGATGAAGCTCGATCCGGCGCTGGCGATCCTGCTGATCGAGCACGACATGGATGTTGTGTTCGACGTCGCGTCTGAGATTTCGGTATTGCACTTCGGCGAGATCCTCGAGACCGGCACGCCGCAGCAGATCCACTCCAGCGCCAAGGTCCAGGAAATCTATCTGGGAACCGGTTGAACCATGGCCATCCTCGACGTCCAGAACATCCACACTTATTACGGCGATGCCTACGTCATCCAGGGGCTGTCGCTGCAGCTGGAGCAGGGTCAAATTCTCGGCCTGCTAGGCCGCAACGGCGTCGGCAAGTCGACGCTGGTGAATTCGATCGTCGGCTTCAACCCGCCACGCCGCGGAACGGTGATGTTCAAGGGCGACGACATCACCCGCAAGTCATCTTTCGAGACGGTGCGTAGCGGCATGGGCCTGGTGCCGCAGGGCCGCCGCGTATTCCCGACGCTCGGTGTCGAGGAAAACCTGCTGGTCGCGTTGCGCAGCCCCGACCGTCATCAGTGGGGCCTCGACCGCGTTTACAAACTGTTTCCGCGCCTGCACGAGCGGCGCCATCAGCGCGCCAAGACGCTATCGGGCGGCGAACAGCAGATGCTGGCGATCGGCCGCGCGCTGATGACCAACCCCGACTGCCTGATCATGGACGAGCCGTCGGAGGGTCTCGCGCCGATCATCATCCAGGGAGTCTGGGAGGCGATCACCCAGTTGAAACAGGAAGGCATGTCGATCCTGCTGGTCGAGCAGAACGCCCACCTCGCCCTCAAGCTGGTCGATTATGTCCACGTCATGAGCAAGGGTCAGGTGGTCTATTCCGCCAAGCCGGCCGAACTCCAGGCCAACGAAGAAATCAAGGCCAGTTATCTCGGCATCTGACCTGCCGCAGTGACGGTTGCGCCCGGCCCTGAAATCCGATTGAAGATCGGCAGCAGCGCCCGTCAACGCCGGTGGCGGGTGTCTCTCATCACGCGACCGGGCCCTGGCCCGGCCCTACAGGAATTGGAAAGAGGCGATCGATATGGCTGAAGTCTGGAACAAGTACGCCAACACCACGGCGCGCAAGCATGGCAAGCCGGGACGCGATGCGCGGCCAAAGTCGGTGACCATCGACGCCCACACTCATATCGCGGTGCCGCGTGCTGCCGAGTACATCAAGCCCTATCTCGATCTGTCGACCATTCCGCTGGCGCATTATTCATCGCCCGAAACCAAGGCGGTCAATGCCAAGCAGGAGCAGGACATTCGCTCGCGCATCGTCGGCAACTATGACGAGCGTTTCGCCGACATGGACGCCATGGGCGTCGATATGCAGCTGGTGATGCCGCCGCCGCCGCAGCTGTATCACACCGTGGCGCTCGAGCACGCCGTGGTCGCCGCCCGCATGATCAACGAAGGCGTCGCTGAATTCGTCTCCAAGCACCCCGACCGCTTCATCCCGACCGGCACCGTGCCGATGCAAGACGGCAATGAGGCCGCCAAGGAGCTGGAGCACTGCATGAAGACGCTCAAGTTCAAGGGCGTCGAGATCCTGACCAACGTCCATGGCAAGGAATTGTCCGATCCGGCCTTCGCCCCGTTCTGGAAAAAGGCCGAGGAACTGGATGCGCTGGTCATCATTCATCCGAACGGCTTCACCGAAGGCAAACGGCTGGCCAACTACTCGTTCAACAACGTCATCGGCAATCCGCTGGAGACCACGCTGGCGCTGCACTATCTGATCTTCGACGGCGTCCTGGAGCGCCATCCGAAGCTGAAGATTTTCGCCATGCATGGCGGCGGCTATCTCGGCGCCTATCCGGGCCGCATCGATCATGCCTGGGGCGCGCGCTCCGACAGCCAGGGCACGCTGCCGAAGCCGCCGACCAGCTACCTCAAGCAGATCTACTTCGACACCATCGTGTTCACGCCGCTGCAGCTCGAGATGCTGGTGCGGACCTACGGCGTCGACCACGTCATCATGGGCACGGACTATCCGTTCGACATGCTGGAGCACGATCCGATCGGGCATCTCAACGCGGTCGAAATGTTCGACGAAACCACGCGCGCCGCGCTGGCCGGCGGCAGCCTGAAGAAGCTGCTGGGGATGTAGAAAGGCTGCAACGCCAGCACACATCGGCTGTCATGCCCGCGAAAGGGGGCATGACAGTGCGCCGCAGCAGCCCGGCATTTAACGAAGGCCTGCGATGACTGGGTCCCCGCATGCGCGGGGACGACAGCCCGGACAGCCGCGGCGGCCTACGCGTGGAGGAAATCCAGCGTCGCGGTTTCGACGATCACCGCCTTGTCGGTGCTGTGACGCGCGGCGCGCTCCTGTTCTTCCTGCGTCTTGGTCGCCTGCAGGAAGGCGCCGAGATGACGCGCCTGCTGGATGATGCGGTAATTCTCCGGCAGCCGCGCCGCCTCGAAGCGCTTGAGCGCGCTCTCGACATCCGGCTCCTCGCCGAGCGCCTTGACCAGCGCCGCCCCGTCGTCGGCCGCCTTCGACACGCCGGCGCCGACATGCGGCCGCGCCACGAAGGCAGCGTCGCCGACAATGGCGATGCGGCCGAAGGCCATCTGCGGGCTCTCGAGATCATAGATCGGCTGAAGGATCGGCTCCGGCATCACCCGCACGATCGCGCGGAGCTGCGGCGCCAGCAGGCGCTCGGCGGCATCGCGGATTTCAGCGATCGCCTCGCGGCGGATCAGCGGCGGCGGGATCGATATGGCGTGGGTGGTGCCGCTCTCATCGGTGAGCAGCCACTTTAATTTTGTCTTCTCGTCGGCAGGCCGGTACCAGATCACGTTGAAGCGGCGATGCCCCGGCCGCAGGTCGTTGTCGGGCCCGGCCACCGGATAACCGAGAAACTGTTCTCCCGGCGGCAAGCCGAACGACATGAATTCGTAAACTTCCGGCGGCACGTCGCTTTCGGCGACCAGCGAGCGCCACGCGACGTAACCGGCATATTGCGGCATGACCTCGGGCAGACATTGCTGCCGCACCGTCGAGCGGATGCCGTCAGCGCCGACGAGGAGATCGGCGGTCAGACTTTCGCCATCGGAAAAATGCGCCGTAACCGACTGTGCGTCCTGGGTCACCTTCGTCAGACCGCGACCGCGGTGGTAATGCTCCGGCGGAAAGGCGTCGCGCAGCAGGCGGTAAACGCGTTCCCAGGCGGTCGCGATCTGCGGATAGTCGATGGTCTCGGTCAACCGGCCGTCGCGGTCGAGAATTTTTCGCGTGGTGATATGGACGCCGAGATCCTCGGTGGCGAGACCGAGCGCGCGCAGGCGGCCGATCAGTTCCGGTTGCGCCACGATGCCCGCGCCGCGGCCCGACAGCTCGCTTTCAAGCCGCTCGTAGATGTCCACGGTCCAGCCGACCCGGCGCAGCAGCAGGCCGCTGAGAAGGCCGCTCATCGAGCCGCCGATGACAAGGGCACGCCCCTTCGAAACTCCGGCCAATTGACCCACCTCAATCTTTTCGTTCGTCACGAACTGCTATATATACACCACGGAAACAGCAATGGAGGAATTCCGATGGCGATGACCATGCTCGATAAAACCGCCGAAAAGAAAGACAAGTCGCAGTGGTCGGCCGATATCGCTGCCGAATTCGAGCGCGAGGCCAAGAATCCCAATCCCTGCGTCGGATCGACTTTGCTGTCGGAAACCGACCGTACCCGCGTCTGGATCATCCGGCTGGCGCCGGGCGAGCGCATCGGTTTCCACCGCCATGTGCTGGACTATTTCTGGACCTCGGTTTCCGGCGGTCGCGGCCGGCAGCACGTCCATGACGGCAGCACCGTCGAATACACCTACGTGCCCGGCGAGACCCGTCACGAAACCTACGGCAAAGGCGAATTCAAGGTCCACGACCTCGAGAACCTCGGCGACAAGGAAATGGTCTTCATGACTGTCGAGTTCAAGGACAGCGCCAACACGCCGATGCCGCTGCCGGCCGGCGTGCAGCCGCAGGCCGCCGCCGCCTGATCTGCTTTTCACGTCGAACACTGCCGCCCGCCGTCCCATGACGGCGGGCGGCATTTTTTTGGGTGGGCAGCATTGCTTATGCCGCGAAAGGCTAGCCAAGCCCGCGACCTTGCGTCACACTGACGCCAATCCCGATGCCGAAGGTCAACAGACCCGGCGTCAGGGTGCCCGGCCGAACGCCGGGCAAACCAAAAAAATGGCTCGTGGGGAGGAATGCCGGCACGTTCGAAACGCTCTATCGCGTTCACCGCTTTGCGCAGTCACCGCGCTGCACGGCACACGACCCGGGTGAAATTCCATTAAACGCGATCGACGGATCGGATGACGCCAGGCGGGGGAGCGCATGGCGATTTCGCTCGATCTGTTGCTCAATGCCATTGTCGCCGGCGTTCTGCTCGGCGCCTTCTATGCCGCGGTCACCGCCGGCATTTCGATCGCGTTCGGCATGCTCGATATCGTCAACATCGCGCACCCGGCCTTCGTGATCCTTGGCTCGTATCTGGCCTATTACATCAACATCAATTTCGGCGTCGACCCGATATTAGTCAGCATTCTGATGCTGCCGTTCTTCTATCTGCTCGGTAACGCCGTCTACCAGGTCTACTATCTCTCATTCGAGAAACGCGGCCAGGAAGCGCTACGGGGCCTCGCCTTCTTCTTCGGCCTGCTGTTCGTCACCGAGGTATCGCTGATCCTCGTCTTCGGCGTCGACTATCGCTACGTCGAGGCCACCTATATCGGTCCCAGCCTCCGAATCGGCTTTGTCGATTTCCCGCTCCGCATGCTGGTGCCCTGCCTCGCGGCGCTGGCACTTTTCGCCGCCATCCAGCTCTTCATCACCCGCACCTTCACCGGCCGCGCCATCATGGCGGTGTCGCAGGATCAACTGGCGCTGCAGCTGATGGCCGCCGACCCGATCCGCATCAAGCGCATCGCCTTCGGCATCTCGATCGCCACCTGCGCCGTCGCCGGTGCGCTGCTGATCATCATCCAGCCGGTCGAGCCCTCCGTCGGCCGCGAATATATCGGCCGCGTCTTCGCCATCTGCGTGCTCGGCGGCCTCGGCAGCATGCCCGGCACGCTGATCGCCGCGATGCTGCTCGGCATCGTCGAAAGTCTTACCGCCACCTTCTACGGCCCATCCTGGGCCCCGGCCGTGGCCTTTGGATTGCTCTTGCTCACGCTGGCCTTCCGGCCGGCGGGACTTTTGGGACGGTGACGCGCGTGAACACCAGCAAATTCTCCCTCATCGTGCTGGCGGTCGGCGTCCTGGTGATGGCTTTCGCGCACTGGTTCAACGTCGATTACCTGTTCTTCGCCAGCTACACGATCCTGCAATTCATCGTGCTGGCGACCGCCTGGAACATCCTCGGCGGCTATTGCGGCTACGTGAATTTCGGCTCGGCCGCGTTCTTCGCCATGGGCGCCTACTCGTCGGTGTTCATGCACAAGTTCTTCGAAGAAGCGCTGCCGGTGCCGCTGCTGATCGTGATCGGCGGCATCGTCTCCGGCATTGTCGGCCTCGGCATGGGCTACCTGACGCTGCGGCTACGCGGCTCGTTCTTCGCCATCGCCACGCTGGCACTGTCGGTGGTGCTGGCGACCTTGGTCGTGAACTGGGACTATGTCGGCGGCTCGCGCGGCGCCTATATCATCCGCCCCGAGACCATAGAAATCGCCGGCGTCACCATCAATTACATCGAGTACCTGTTCGGCCTGATGCTGCTGCTGGCGATGATCGCGCTGATCACCGCGCGCACTGTCGAGCGCTCGCAGCTCGGCTTCGGCTTCGCCACCATCCGCGACGACGAAATGGCCGCCGAAGCCTCCGGCGTACCGACCCTGAAGCTCAAGCTGATCGCCACCACCATGTCCGGCGCCTTCATGGGCATGGCCGGAGCGCCATTTCCCTATTACATCGGCTATTTGCAGCCGCAGTCGGCCTTCGGCCTCGAATACGCCGTCAACTCGATCGCCATGCCGATGATCGGCGGCACCACCAGCTGGATCGGTCCCCTGGTCGGCGCCATCCTGCTGGGCTCGGCCCAGCAATACGCCACGGTCACGATCTCCTCGGCGGTTAACCTGCTGATCGTCGGCCTGATGCTGGTCGCTTTCGTCATCATCGCGCCGAACGGCATTGTCGGGCTGGTGCAGGAACGGCTGCGCGCGTGGAGGAAGCCATGACCGCGCTGCTGCATGTCGACAACATCAGCAAGCATTTCGGCGGTTTTGTCGCGCTCGACGGCGTCGACCTGTCGGTCGAACCGGGTGAACGGCTCGGGCTGATAGGACCCAACGGTTCCGGCAAAAGCACGCTGGTCAATTGCATCTGCGGCACGCTGCAGAACGAAAGCGGCAGCGTGCGCTTCGAGGGCCAGCCGATGGACGGGCTGGCCGCCCACCAGCGCACCCACCGCGGCCTGTCGCGCAGCTTCCAGCTGCCGCGCCCGTTCCACAGCATGTCGCTGGCCGACAATCTGCGCATTCCGCTGCTCTATACGGTGCATGCGCGGAAGGGACCGCTGCGCTCGGCTGGCGATCTCGATGGCCGCTGCCATGAACTCTTGGAAATGGTCGGCCTCGCCAACAAGTCCAGGCAACTGCCCCGCGACCTGACCCAGGTCGAGATGCGCAAGCTCGAACTGGCCCGCGCGGTGGCCGCCGAACCGAAGCTATTGATCGCAGACGAGTCGATGGCCGGCCTCTCGCATTCCGAGATCGAAGACATCCTGGCCCTGCTGGTGCGGCTCAACGAACGCGGCATCACCGTGATTCTGATCGAACACATCATGAGCGCCGTGATGAGCTTCTCGCAGCGGCTGGCGGTGCTGGTGTCGGGCAAGAAGATCGCCGACGGCAAGCCCGAGGACGTGGTGCGCAATCCCGAAGTGGTGAGGGCGTATCTTGGCCAATAGCAGCCTCACCATCGAAAACGTGCATGCCGCCTATGGCGCGGTGCGGGTCATTCATGACGTGTCGATCGACGTCCAGTCGGGCGAGACGGTCGCCTTGCTCGGCACCAATGGCAACGGCAAAAGCACGCTGATGAAGTGCATCATGGGCATCGTCAAGCCCGCCGAAGGCCGCATCGTCGCCGAGATCGACGGCGTCAGACACGACCTCGCCGGCCTGCGCACCGAGCAGATCGTCGACCTCGGCATTGCGCTGGTGCCGGAAGGCCGCAGACTGTTTCCGAAGCTGACGGTCGAGGAAAACCTGCTGCTCGGCGCCTTCCGGCCGAAGGCGCGAGCGCAGATCAAGGAAAACCTTGCCTTTTGCTTCGACGCCTTCCCGCGGCTGGCGGAGCGACGCAGCCAGTTGGCCGGCTCTATGAGCGGCGGCGAGCAGCAGATGCTGGCGCTGGCGCGCGCGCTGATGCTGGCGCCGCGCATTTTGCTGGTGGATGAGCCATCGGTCGGCCTTGCGCCGCTGTTGGTCGCCCGCACCATCGACGCCATCAAGCAGCTCAAGGACCACTATCAACTCACGGTGCTGATGGCCGAGCAGAACTTCACGCAAGCCATCCGCATCGCCGACCGCGGCTACGTCATCGTGCACGGCAAAATCGCCTTCGAAGGCCGCTCGGCCGATGAGCTCAACAATAACGACCTGATCCGCCAGTTTTATTTGGGGATGTGACCCTTTTGTCCAAACGCAGCGCTGTCATGGCCGGCATAGCCGTTCGAAGAGCGGCGTTCTAAGAACGCCTATGTCCCGACTATCCCGCTCAGAGACGCACCGTGCCCGCCTTAGCGGGATCAAGTTATGATTTTATGCGCGCACCATAACGAAAACGGCGCGGGATTGGTCCCGCGCCGTCGCCTCAAGCCTGCGAGCGTCAACAGTTACTGCCGCGCCTTCTCGTACGGATAGACCACCTTGCCGGTCGCCAGCTCCGGCGGCGTCAGCACGGTCTGATGACCCATGCCGCGCCAGGTATCGAGCCCGGCGCCTTCCTTGATGCTGTGATACTGCACCTGCATCATGCCGGACTTGGTCCACTCGCCGGTCGGACCATAGGACCAGTCGCCCATGACGGTCTTGAAGGTTGCCTTGCGCATGTAGTCGGCGATCTTGGCATCTTCGATGCTCTTGGCGCCTTCAATCGCCTGGCCCAGCACAGCGGCAAACGCATGGCCCCAGCCGCCGAGATAATAGCCGAGCGGATCGACGCCTTCGGCCGCGGCGCGCGCCTGATAGGTTTTGAAGAACGCCGCCGCCGGCGCCATCATTTTCTCAGAAGGCACCCAGGTCTCGTAGTTGACAATACCGTTGAGCTTCGGCCCCAGCCGGCCCTTGAACACGGTGGCCTGCAGGCCGACCATGGCGCCGCCGATCAGTTTCGGCTTGTAGTTGGCCTCATAGACCGCCTGCGCAATGCCGACCGACGACAGCGGATACGAACACACAATGACGAGATCGGCGTTCGAGGCCTGCAGGGCGCGGACGATTGGCGAGAAATCGGTGGTGCCCGGCGGGAAGGTTCTGTCGTAGACCACCTTGACACCAAAGGTCTTGGCATTCTCGCGTGCACCGTCGCAGGCGTTGCGCGAAAATTCCGCATCCTCCGCGGTTAGCGCGACCGTGGTCGGTTTCGGATTCTGCGCCATCGCTACCTGGAAGAAGCCCTCGGTGAACGATGGCTTTGTCTTCGGCCCGGTCGGAATCACCGAGAAGTAGTTGCGGTATTTGAACTCATGGTTCACATCGAGCCCGAACAGGGTGATAAAGGTCTTCTTTCGCTGCATCGCGATCGGCATCGCCGGCGCAATCATATTGGTCGCATAGGGGCCGAGGATCAGATCGACTTTGTCGACGTCGAGCAGCTTCGTGTAGATGCCCGGCACGGTCGAAGGATTCGACTGGTCGTCGTAATAGATCAGCTTCACCTGCCTCCCGAGCAGACCGCCTTTGGCGTTGGTTTCTTCTTCCCAGATCTTCATGCCGACCAGTGCCTGCTTGCCATTGGGGCCGAGCGGGCCGGTCTGCGCCATGCTGAAGCCGATCTTGATCGGCTCCTTTGATTGTGTGTGGCCGGGACCCGCAAGCAATGCGGTGACACCGACAATGGCTGCCGACATGGCAGCCCAGCGCAAAGCTCTCGACTTCGTCGTTCGCATGGTGGTCCCTCCCTGGAGATATTGATTTTTATTGGTGGAGAATAATGCCAGCGCCGGACGGAACGGTCTACCGGCGTGACGCCTCTTTAGACCTGAAAACAAAGGCTATTTCGTTCGCACGTGCAGCAGAGGCAGCGCGGCCGTCCCCGATATTTCTCCCGAAGTTGGGCGGTTTCGGTGGGGCGGCTTCGGTGGGCCGGCTACCGCCTTACCCCCGCACGGGTAGACGTAATGGCGCTGCTGTGATTGAGACTACGGTTTCTTTTTCACAGAACGGTCAGAACACCATGCCGCGCAAGATCATCGACATCTCGGTCCCGCTTGAGAACACGGTTACGGCCGATCCGCCGGGTTATGGCCCGACCATCGAGTATCTCGACCATCAGCAGACCGCGGCCGACGTTCTCAAGTTCTTCCCGGGTCTGAAAAAGGAAGATCTGCCGGATGGCGAAGGCTGGGGCTTCGAATGGATCCGGCTATCGACGCACTGCACCACGCATCTCGATGCGCCCTACCACTTTGCGTCGACCATGGATGGCGGCAAGCGCTCCCTGACCATCGATGAGGTGCCGTTGGAATGGTGCTTCCAGCCGGCCGTGAAGCTCGACTTTCGGCATTTCCCGGACGGCTACGTTGCCACCGCCGCCGATGTCGAAACCGAACTCAAGCGCATCGGCCACACACTTTCACCACTTGAAATCGTGGTGGTGAACACGCGCGCCGGTGCGGCCTATGGACGCCCCGAATATGTCTCTACCGGCTGCGGCATGGGCCGTGAGGCCACGATGTATCTGCTGGAACGCGGTGTCCGCGTCACCGGGATTGACGGCTGGAGCTGGGACGCCCCGTTTGTCCATACCCAGCAGAAATATGCCGAAACGCGCGATGCCAAACTGATCTGGGAGGGTCATCGGGCCGGCCGAGAGATCGGCTACTGCCACATCGAGAAACTGCACAATCTCGAAGCGCTCCCGGATAAGGGCTTCATGGTGAGCTGTTTCCCGGTAAAAGTACGCGCCGGTTCCGCCGGCTGGACGCGGGCGGTGGCAATCTTTGACGCTTGATCCACGACCGTTGTGGGCGATACCATCCCGCAGACCAGAACAAAGCCGGCAATAGACCGGCGAAAAGTCATATACAGGGAGGTTTTCGCATGGATCGACGCCATTTCGTCGCCGGTACGGCTGCCGCCGCGGCAGCGCTTGCCATCAAGCCCAGCTTTGCCCAGGACGCCTACCCGTCCCGTGCCGTCACTTTGGTCAATCCCTTCCCACCCGGTGGCGCGGCCGACGTCGTCGGTCGGCCGTTCGCTGCGTTGCTCGAGCCGGTCATCAAGCAATCCGTCATTGTGGAAACGAAAGCCGGTGCTGCCGGCGCGGTTGGCGCCCAGTTTACCGCAAGTGCCAAGCCGGATGGCTACACCCTAATGGCCCACCTTCCCTCAATTTCCGGATTCGAGGCGGTCGACAAGCTGTTCGGCCGGACGCCGAAATTTTCGCGTGCCGATTTCATCCCGATCGCGCGCCTGACCGAAGGTCCGCTGGTGCTCGTGGTCAACGACCAGCAGCCTTACAAGACACTGAAAGACCTAGTCGACGACGCCAAGAAGCGCCCCGACGAAATCATCTTCAGCTCGTCCGGCCTGTACGGCGCGCTGCACCTGCCGGCCGCCTTGTTCATCAACGCCGCCGGTATCAAGCTGCGGCATCTGCCGACCAATGGCGGCGGTCCGGCGCTGACCGCGATCCTCGGCAACAACTCCCAGGTTCTGGTGAGTTCGGTCGCAGCCGCCAGTGCGCACATCAAGGCGGGCAAGCTGCGCGCGCTGGCGTCGTACTCTCCCAAGCGCACCGCCGCGCTGCCGGACGTGCCGACCTTCAAGGAACTCGGCTACGACGTCGAATTCTCGATCTGGGTGGGGCTGTTTGCGCCGAAGGGCACCCCGGACGCGGTCATCACCAAGCTTCGCACGGACACCAAAACCGTGGCCGACAGCGAGAAGTTCAAGCAAACCATGACGAATGTCGGCGACGTCGTCGCCTACCTCGATCAGCCCGAATTCAGGAAGTTCTGGGATGAAGACGCCAAGCGCGTCGAAAGCGCGGTTGCCATGATCGGCAAGGTCTAAACAACCGCTGGATAGTATTGGGAAGGCGGCAGCACGTGTTGCGCACATTGCCAACACGTGCTGCTTGCTTTCTTCTTTGTTCAATGTTGCCTATAGAAGGCACTCGCACAGGAGACGACTATGGATCGCCGCAGTTTTTTTATCGGCACCGCCGCAACGGCTACCGCCCTCGCCGCAGGCCCGTCCTTCGCGCAGGAAACTTATCCCTCGCGCAACATCACCATTATGGTCGCGTTTCCGCCCGGCGGCGCCAACGATATCATCACCCGTCCGGTCGCCGCCGAGCTTGAGAAGATTTTCAAGCAATCGGTGGTCGTCGAAAACAAGGCCGGCGCCGGCGGTCAGGTTGGCGCCCAGGTTGCCGCCAATGCCAAGCCCGACGGCTACACGCTGCTGTCGCACAACAACGGCATTTCCGGTTATGCCGAAGTCGACAAGCTGTTTGACCGCAAGCCCAAGACCACCCGCGAGGACTTCGTCCCGCTGGCACGGCTGGCCGCCGATCCGGTGATGCTGCTGGTCAACGCCGAACAGCCTTACAAGACGGTCAAGGAGTTCATCGACGACGCCAAGAAGCGGCCGGAGGCCATCGTCTACAGCTCGGGCGGTCTCTATGGCGCCACCCATCTGCCGGTGGCGATTTTCGAGAAGGCAACCGGTATTCCGAAACTCCGTCACTTGCCAACCAACGGCGGCGGGCCGGCCGTCACCGCCCTGCTCGGCAATAACGCCCAGATGAGCACGCAAACCGTCTCGGCTTCATTGGCGCACGTTCGCAGTGGCAAACTGCGCGCCCTCGCCACCTTCGGCGCGACACGCTCGCCGGCACACCCCGACGTGCCGACGCTGAAAGAGCTTGGCTTCGATGCCGAATACTATTTGTGGGTCGGCCTCTTCGCCCCCAAGGGAACGCCGGCGGCGATTGTCCAGACACTGAGCGCCGCGCTCGACAAGGCGTCGCAGACCGAAGCCTACAAGTCGGTGATCGAGAAAATCGGTCAGGAATACGCCTATCAGAACGCCAAGGATTTCGCCGCGTTCTGGGAAGCCGATGCCAAAGCCTCGGACGAAGCCGTGAAGCTGATTGGGCGCGTCGGCTAGCAACCATTCCTCCCCGCGCGAAAGCGCGGGGAGGAATCGGCTGAAATATTTCTATCGTGAAGAGTGAGCAATCGTATGAACGTGCGTGCGGATCATATTGCAGGCGCGACTTTTGTCATTTTCGGTCTGACGATCATCGCACTCAGCGGAGATCTGCCGTTCGGACAGCTGTCGATGCCGGGATCCGGCTTCCTGCCGATGATCGTATCGGTGTTGACCATACTGTTCGGCCTGATGCTTTTCGTCACCGCCGGCGAGAGCCCCCGCTTCAGCGAATTGTCCTGGGGTGACGACAAGCACGCTCTGCTGGTGACGGTGATCACCGCCATCGCTGTTGCCCTGTACAACTACCTCGGCTTTGTCATCACCATGGCGGCGATGATGATTGCGCTGCTGGTTGTGATCGAGCGCCGCAATCCTTTGCGGGCCGCGGCCTACAGCCTTTTTATTGTATTTCTGACGTACGGCATCTTCCAATACCTGCTCAATACACCGCTGCCGGCCAGCCCCTTCAGCTATTAGGATCGCGACGTGGAAACCACACTGGTCAGCCTGGCGCATGGCTTTGCCATCGCCTTCCAGCCCGACAATCTCGGATATGCATTTCTCGGGTGCTTGATTGGCACGCTGGTCGGCGTACTGCCCGGCATCGGGCCGCTGGCCGGCATTTCAATCCTGCTGCCGGTTACATTCGGCCTCAATGCGACCCAGGCCGTCATCATGCTGGCGGGCATCTATTACGGCTCACAGTACGGCGGCTCGACCACGTCGATCCTGATGCGGATACCGGGCGAAGCATCGTCCGTGATGACCTGTATCGACGGCAACGCCATGGCCCGCAAAGGCCGCGCCGGCGCCGCGCTGTGTATCGCCGCGGTCGGCTCGTTCATCGCCGGCACTTTCGGCGTCATCATGTTGACGTTGGTGGCGCCGCCGCTGGCGACCCTGGCGCTGCGCTTCGGCCCGCCAGAATACACCGCCCTGCTGGTGCTCGGCCTGATCTTCCTCGCCTATATGTCGTCGAGCTCACTGGTCCGCACCTTGCTGATGGCCTGCCTTGGCATCGCAATCGGCCTGATCGGCATCGACAACATGACCGGTCACTTCCGCTTCAGCTTCGATCTGGCCGAACTCGGCGACGGCATCGGCATCGTGCCGGTCGCGGTCGGGCTGTTCGGACTGGGTGAAATCCTGTCGACGCCGAGCCACAAGATCGCAGGGGAGGTGATCGCGCCAAAGCTCCGGGAGCTGCTGCCGACTCGCAAAGAATGGCGGGAAGCCGCCGGGCCGATCGCCCGCGGCAGTGGACTGGGTTTCATCGTCGGCATCATTCCGGGATCGGCCCACGTCATCTCCAGCTTCCTCTCCTACGCGCTGGAGCGGAAAATCTCGAAGCACCCGGAACAGTTCGGCAAGGGCGCCGTCGCCGGCGTCGCCGGTCCGGAATCGGCGAACAATTCGGCCTCGACCGGCGCCTTCGTGCCGATGCTGTCGCTCGGCATTCCGACCGGTCCGATCACCGCGGTCTTGATCGGCGCGCTGATGATCCATGGCGTCAGCGCCGGGCCGCAACTCGTCAACGAGCGCCCCGAGATTTTCTGGGGCTTCGTCGCCTCGATGTATGTCGGCAACCTGATGCTGCTGCTGCTGAACCTGCCGCTGGTCAGCGTCTTTGTCGCGGTGCTGCGGATTCCCTACGTTTATCTTTATCCGCTGATCATCATGTTCTGCATCGTCGGCGTCTACGAAGTGAACAACTCCATCGTCGACGTCTGGATCATGCTGATCATGGGCGTGCTGGGCTTCGCACTGCGCAAGTTCAATTTCGATCCGGCGCCGCTGGTCCTCGGCCTGGTGATCGCGCCGCTGTTCGAGCAGAGCCTGCGCCAGTCGCTGGTAATGTCGAACGGTAACTACTTCATCTTCATGAACCGGCCGATCGCCGCCGTGCTGCTGGGCATCTGCGTGCTGCTGCTGAGCCTGTCGGCCATGTCGTTCTTCACCAAGCGCCGCGACTGGCGCGCCAAGCTGGCTGAAGCGGAGGCCGGCGAAACGACGCCGTAACGTCAGACGGGCGCGCCGCTGCCGGCAGCGCGCCCGTCTCTCGGACACATGCGCGCGACGATCTAGCGCGTCACCCACTCGGCGCATTTCGGCACCGCGGTCTGGGCTCCCCACGGCATGATCGGCACCGAGGAGGTCGAGTTCTTCGGCGAACCCTCGATAATGCGGTCGCTGTAGACCATGTAGACCAGCACGTTGCGCTTGACGTCGCAGCCGCGCACGATCTGCATCTTCTTGAAGAACAGCGACCGGCGCTGGCGGAACACGTCCTCGCCCTGCTCGAACTTCTGCTTGAAGGTGATCGGGCCGATCTGCCGGCAGGCCAGCGAAATATCCGAAACCTCTTCGGCTACGCCAATCCAGCCCTTCAAACCGCCCCGCTCCGGCACCGTGAAGTGACACGACACGCCCTCCACGTCCGGGTCGTCGAGCCCGTAGGTGGCCAGCTTGTCGTTCGGCGTCAGCCACTTGAAGACCGTCGATCGCTTGAAGATCACGTCCGGCTCTTCGGCCTGCGCCGGCAGCACGGAGAACAGGGCCAAAGCGACGGCCAGGCAAGCGATGATTGAGCGCACGTAAACCTCCAGAATGCGAATGCGGCGTTCCCGCAGATAAGCACTGGAGGCGTCGTCGGGTAGAGGACTGCCGCCGCGATTTTGGCAGCGATCAGGAAGGTCATATTGATTCGCCTGCTTCACGCACACAAATCGGCGGCGGCCTGAGGCCGCCGCCGTAACACGCCGTCCCCGAATATTAGATGGCAGGCTACCGCGACCAGGGAAACAGGCTGGACGGAAAATCGGCCGCGTAGCGCTTACCGGTCGGGGACTTTCGCGGCTCCGGTCGTGGGCTGTCTTCCGCATCGACCAGCTTGCGGTACAGATGCCAGGTCGCGTGCCCGAGCACCGGCATCACCACGGCGAGGCCCAGGAAGAACGGCAGCGACCCGATCAACAGCAATCCCGCCACGATCAGGCCCCACGCCGCCATCACCAGCGGGTTGGCCAGCACGGCGCGGATTGAGGTCAACAGCGCCACCGCGGCGCCGACGTCGCGGTCCAGCAAAAGCGGAAACGATACCACGCCGATGGTCAACACCAGCGCGGCGAACAGCAGTCCGACGCCGTTGCCGAAGATAATCAGATTCCAGCCGGCCGGCGTGTAGAGCACGTCACTGGCAAACTGGCTCAACGACACAGGCTGCATGTAGCCGAAATTCGCTACGTAAATGGCATTGGCCACCGCCATCCAGACGCCGAAGACGGCGACGAACAAAAGCCCCAGCGCGGCGATGGCGCCAATCGACGACGATTGCAGCACATCGAAAGCATGGCTGGCCGAGGCGTCGAGCCCGGCTTCGCGCCGCCGGCTCAGCTCATACAGGCCGAGGGCAGCAAACGGACCGACCAGCGCGAAGCCCGCCGCCAGCGGATAAATCAGGGGCAACATCGAATAGCCGAATGCGGCGCGAGCCGCGATGATACCGACCAAGGGATAAATCAGGGTCAGAAAGACGGCGTGGGTCGGCATCGCCTTGAAGTCTTCAAAACCCTTGCCGAGGGCGTCCTTGAGGTCGGCCATGCCGATACGGCGAACGGAGAGCTGTGCCGGTTGCTGCCCGGCGCCGAGAAGCACGCGTGAATGGGCCATCGCCACCTCCAGATTGCAGGATGGCGCGCGCGTCGAAGACAAAGCAGCACGGAGGCGAAGGCTCTGTCGTACGACCACGAGCCACCAATCCGGAAAGTCTAAGCCGGTTCGCCATGCGGGGCACTCACAATCACGCGACCGGCGACGGTAAGATAATGCGGCCGGGCTCAGGCCCAGAGCCGTTCGCTGCCTTCCATCCCCTTGTAGATGTCCGCGACGTATTCGCCGTAGCCGTTGAATAGCAGCGTCGGCCGCCGCTCCCCGGTGCCGATCACCTCCTCGGTGGCCTGGCTCCAGCGCGGATGCGCGACCGCCGGATTGACGTTGGCCCAGAAGCCATACTCGGCCGCCTGCAAACTCTCCCACATGCCTTTCGGCCGCTCCTCGGTAAACGTGAAGCGCACGATCGACTTGATCGACTTGAAGCCATACTTCCACGGCACGGCCAACCGCAACGGGGCGCCGTGCTGCTTCAGCATGGGATGGCCGTAGGCGCCGGTGGCGAGGAAGGCAAGATCGTTGGTCGCCTCCGCCATGCTGAGCCCTTCGATGTAAGGCCACGGATACCAGCGCTGCCGCTGACCCGGCGCCATCTTGGGGTCCATGAAAGTTTCCATCCGCAGATACTTGGCAGAGCCGAGCGGCCGGGCGAAGTCGACCAGCTTTGCGACCGGGAAGCCGGTCCAGGCGATCGCCATGCTCCAGGCCTCGACGCAGCGCATGCGGTAGGTGCGCTCTTCCAGAGTCATTTTGCGGATCAGCTCGTCGATGCCGATTTCGATCGGCTTCTCCACCAGGCCGTCGATCTTCACCGTCCACGGCCGTATGCGCAGCGCCTGCGCGGCATCGACAACATCCTTCGAGGAGCCGAATTCGTAAAAATTATTGTAATTGGCGTTGATCTTTTCGTCGGTGATCGGCCGGTCAAGTTTGTAGGTCTCGTTGCGTTTGGCGGGATACAGGTCCGCCGTCGGGTCCGGCATCTTCGCCAGATCGGACACGCGCTGCGCGGCGGCCATGCCGGGCGCCATCGCCAGCGCGCTGGCACCGCCGGCCAGCAGCGCGCGGCGATTGAAGAACAAATGTTCGGGGGTGGCGAGGCGGTCGGGAATCTCCCAGCCGCGGCGGCGAATGACGTTCATGGCGCGTGACCCTCCAGAATCGCTCAGCGAGGACTAGGTTGCCCCGCGTTCACGGACAAGTCACGGGTCGGAGAGCTTTGCTTTCCGGCCCGTCGCCTCGAGGGAGAGAGAAACAGCTACGCCGCGTTCTTCCTCGCCGCGACCACCTGGTCGGCCTGCCGGCCCGCCAATTCGGCCATATGGTCGAACGTGAAGGTGAAGGAGCCGACGCCCGCAGTGGCCGACCGCACCTCGATGATCAGGTCGCCGATTTCGGCCTCCGCCATCTGCGCCCGCACCATGTCCCAGCCGTCCCAGCCCTCGCGGGTGTCGAAGCCAAGGATCTGTCCGCGCCGCGCCGACAGGATCGCGTTGATCCTGGCGGTGGCATCGTTGGGACAGACGATCTCGACCAGATGGATCGGTTCCAGCAGTACAGGGCTGCACTGCGGCAGGCCCTCGACCATGGCGATACGGCCGGCGGTACGGAACGCCATGTCGGAGGAATCCACCGAATGGAACGAGCCGTCGACGAGTGCCACCGCCACATCGACGACGGGGAAGCCGAGCGGGCCGTGCTTGAGCGCTTCGATGACGCCCTCTTCGACCGCCGGGATGTAATTGCGCGGCACCACGCCACCGACGATTCTGTCCTCGAACTGGAAGCCGCCACCGCGCGGCAGGGGCTTGATCTCCAGAACCACATCGCCGAACTGGCCATGACCGCCGGACTGCTTCTTGTGCCGGCCGCGCAGGCTGATCGGCTTGCGGATGGTTTCGCGGTAACCGACCGTCGGCGGTCGCGTCGTCACCGGCACACCGTAACGGTCGCCGAGGCGTTCGGTCACGACCCGCAGGTGCATCTCGCCCTGCCCCCAGATCACTACCTCGTGGCTCTCGGCGTTGTGCACGACGGTGAGTGAAGGATCTTCCTCGGTCAGCCGGGTAAAGGCCTGCCCCAGCTTGACGTCGTCCTTGCGCTCGCGCGCCTGCACGGCGATGGCCAACACCGGCGCATGAGCGGCAATCTCGCCGAGCTTTCCATGAACCTGCTTGCCGGCCGAAAGTGTGTCGCCGGTCCGAACCTTGTCGAGCCTCCCGAAGGCGACGGTCTCGCCGGCCACCGCCTGGCCGCGCTTCTCGAAGTTCTGGCCCATCGGCTTGAACACGCCGGAGACTCGGCCGGCCTCGGCATCGGGCGTGTTGAAGACCGTGCCGTCGCCGGCCTGGCCCGCCAGCAGACGGGCCACCGACATCTTGCCGCCATGCGCGGTGTGGAACGTTTTCATCACCAGGGCAACCGCGTCGCTGCCGGCCCGCACGCCGATCCGCCTGGCCGTTTCCGCGACCCCCGGCACCTCGTGCCGCAGCGCTTTCAGCAGCCGCAACACGCCGTTCGAGCGCGCGGCGATGCCGAACAACACGGGACAGACGATGCGGTCGCGCAGCTCCTTCGACAGATCGTCGAAGATCTTGTCGCGCGGCGGCTCGATGTCCTCGAGCAGTTGCTCCATCAACTCGTCGTCGTGATCGGCCAGTGTCTCCAGCATGGAGTAGCGGGCTTCCTTCTCGCGGTCGCGGTCTTCGCCCGCCAGTTCGACGATCTCGGAAGCGGCGTGCTCCTTGTAGACAAAGGCCCGTTCCAGCGCGAGATCGACGAAGCCGGAGATGATGTCGTTGCGCCAGATCGGAATCTGCCGCAGCAGCAGCGGCACGCGCGACGCCGGCTGCAGCAGCTTGAGCGTTTCGCGCACCCGCCGGTCGGCCTTGTCGATCTTGTTGAGAAACAGGAAATGCGGAATATCGCGGTCTTCCAGCTCGCGCAGGATCAACTGGAGCTGCGGCACTTTCTTTTCGTCGGCCTCGCAGACCACCACCGCGGCGTCGACCGCCGGCAGCACGCTGCGCATGTCGTGAATGAACTCGATCGAGCCGGGACAATCGATGAAGGTGTAACTGTCACCCATGAACGTCGTGGTGGCGAAGTTCGCTTCGACGCTCATCCTGTGCTGGCGGGCTTCCTTGCTGGCGTCGCCGACGGTCGTACCCGCGTCGACTGTGCCCTGGCGCGCGACCGCACCGGTGCGCGCGAGGATCGCCTCGAGCAGTGTGGTTTTGCCGCTTTGAAACGGACCCACCAGCGCGATGCAGCGTGGGCCCGCATTTTTTATCGCGTTGGGACTGCCGCCATTCTGTCCCATCTTGTACCTCCCTTGCCGGCCCGGGAGTTGGACCAATGTTACCCGGCCCTGACGTATCGTCTCAGGTGAGTGTCAGGCTGGCAAGGGTGGAAATGCGGGATTTTATGCCCCGTTGCGGCGCTCCTGAACCGGCGCTCGGTTACTTAAATGTCGAATCGATGACCTTTGCGGCATTGACGCCGGCATCGATCAGGCCCTGCGCCTTGTACCAGGCGATCTGGCGCTCAATGTCGGCCGTGTCGATGACCGCTTGCGGCTCGATGTAGAAAGCCCCGACCTCGACCGTCGGCACGGCCGCGGCCGGCGTCCGTCCGGGGTATACATACCGTGCGATGGTGGCCGCCGCTGCCTGCGATTTCTCGTCGGTGACGCGTTTTTTGTAGCGATCGAGCCGCAGCATGGACGCGTAGTCGGCGATACCGCGGCGATAGGCACGGATAAACTTCTCCGCCACGGGCCGCCGCGTTTTCAGCATCTCCGCCGACGCGAACAGACCACCAACCTGCTGCTCGTCTATATCCGAATACCAGCCAACCAGCCGGGCCTGGTTCGACACCATCAGTTCTCGCGCATAAATCGCCGGCACGATGGCGGCATCGATTGCACCAGTTCTGACCGCGCGAACGACGCCGTCAAGCGTCTGCATCTGCTTCACCGTGAGGCCAGCGAAGTCGAACCCCTTATGCCGCGCGATCTGGCCGAACTGATAATGCGACGGCGCGCCTAAATTGGTCACGCCGACGACTGTATTGGTCAAATTTTCCGGCTTGCGCAGGCCGCGCTCCGACGCCGGAACGGAGGCAACGATCAGGTTGCCCTCGTACTCGCGCTTCTCCCGGGCTTGCGCGGCGATCGCCTTGATCCTGCCCTGCGCCGCGAGGTTGAACGCGGTCACGGTGAACTCAGCCAGCGCCAGGTCGGTGCCGCCGCCCGCCAGCCCTTCGACCACGAGTTGCGACGTGGCATAGGCGGTCATCGCCACCTCAATGCCCTCGGCTTTGAAATAACCGCGCGCGTCAGCGAGGAACAGCGGCCCGCTTTCGATCAGCCGTTGCGTGCCGACCTTGACGCGCTCCTGCGCGGCGGCGGGCGCGAACATGGCTGCAAGGAAGAGAAGTGTCACGATGGGACGGCGAATCATGGGGTCAGGATAGCGCGCGTTTCATCGTTACCAAACGGCGAAATTCAGCGCGGGTCAGGAGCCTGAAGCAAACGTCTCGATTTCATCCACCAGCCGCGACCACGCCGGATCGTCGGGAACCGGGATATGGTTCTCCGACTCGAGCGTCACCAGCCGAGCGCCCGGAATGCGCGTCGCCAACAGGCGGCCTTGGTCGTAAGGCGCGACATGATCGTGGCGCGCATGAATCACCAGGGTCGGCACCCTGATCGCCGGCAGCAGATCCATTACATCGATGTCGTCGCAGGCCACGCGCAGACGCGCCGCCATGTCGCCCGACGCCGACATTCTCTGCATGTCGGCGAACCATCGGATGTAGGCGCGTGACGCATCCGACAGATACAGCGAACTAAAGGCGCGCATGAAGGCGGAATCGGCCTGGCCCCAGCCTTGACGGAGCATCGCCAGCATGGTCTGCGCAGTCGCCGTATCGGCCGTCGTGTCGCGCCGGTTGCGGCCTTGCGCATAGGCGCCGTACAGGATCAGCCGCGACACCCGGTCGGGATGGCGGGCTGCAAAGGAGATGGCCGCCGCAGCGCCCTGTGACAGCGCCAGCAGCGCGAAACGCTCGGGCTTGGCAGCCTCGACCACCGCGTCGAGGTCGCGCTCAAAGCCGGCTTGTGAAATGTCGTCTACGTCGCGGTCGCTCATCCCGCTGCCGCGGCCGTCGTAACGCACGACATGAAAGCGCGCCGCCAGCCTTTGCAGGAAGGGCGCCCAGATCGGACTTTCCCAATCATGCTCGAGATGATTGAGCCAATTCGCGGTCTTGACCAGTGCCGGGCCCCGCCCGACCGTCGCTACTGCGATGTTCACGCCGTCGCCGGTACGGCAAAACGTGATCTGTTGCGCCAGGTCCCGCGCCTGCGGCGGCTGCGTCATGCCCTGCTCTCGCACGTCGCCGATAAAGCGGAAGCCTTTGCGGACGACCGTCTTCACCAGCCGCTGCGCCGTGCCATCGTCACCGATGACGCGACGCACCGCATTGATGCGCGTCGCCAGCGCCGAATCCGACACGATGCGGCCGCCCCAGACACCGGCGATCAGATCGTCGCGGCTGACCACGCGGTCGCGGTGACGGATGAGAAATTCCAGGAGATCGAAGACCTGCGGCTCGGCCGCGACCGTGTGGCCATCGTGCCGCAATTCGCGGCGTTCGGTGTCCAATATCCGGTCGGAGAAGTGATAGCGCATGGGCGGCCTCGTCCACGGAGGCCTAAAATGAAGGGTTTCTCAAAGGGAAATCAAGACCGCCTCAAAGCGGCGCGGGCCGCGGCCGGGCACGCTGGTGCCATTGTCACCTGCCACAGGAGCCCGCCATGACCGGCGTCGATGCCGAATACCGCGACCGGAAGAACGGCATGATCGGCTACGATCACTACCGGGGCCTCGCCGCCGACATGCGCCGCGAGGCTAGGTCCCGCATTCTGGCCAGCGCCTGGGACGCGCTGGTGACCTACTTCAGATTGCCGCAGAAGCGCTGGATGCGCGTACAGGCGTCTTCCAAATCCGACGTCTTCGTCGCGTAGGAAATGCGGAACGCCGGCCCCAGCCCGAAGGCCGTGCCTTGCACCACCGCGACGCCTTCGGCCTCCAGCAGCTCGGTAACGAAATCCTCGTCGGTCGCCAGCTTCTTGCCGGCCGGCGTCGTCTTGCCGAGGGTGCCCGCGCAGGACGGATAGACGTAGAACGCGCCTTCCGGCGTCGGGCACTTGAGGCCGTTGGCCTGATTGAGCATCGAGACGCAGAGGTCGCGGCGCTCCTTGAAGATCTTGTTGTGCTTCGGGATGAAGTCCTGCGGACCGTTCAGCGCCTCGACCGCTGCCCACTGCGACACCGCCGCCGGGTTCGATGTCGACTGCGACTGGATCATCGCCATCGCCTTGATCAGTTCGACCGGGCCGCCGGCATAGCCGATGCGCCAGCCGGTCATGCAATAGGCCTTCGAGGTGCCGTTGATGGTCAGCGTGCGGTCATAGAGGGCCGGCTCGACCTGCGCGGGGGTCGTAAAGACGAAGTCGTCGTAGGTCAGGTGCTCGTACATGTCGTCGGTCATGACATAGACATGCGGGTGCTTCATCAGCACGTCGGTCAGGGCCTTCAATTCGGCGCGCGTATAGGCAGCGCCGGTCGGGTTCGACGGCGAGTTCAAGAGCAGCCACTTGGTCTTCGGCGTGATCGCCTTTTCCAGTTGAGCCGCCGTGAGCTTAAAGCCGTCTTCCATGCGGCAGACCACTTCGACCGGCGTTCCGCCGGCCAGATAGACCATATCCGGGTAGCTGACCCAATACGGCGCCGGGATAATGACCTCATCGCCCGGGTTCAACGTCGCCATGAAGGCGTTGTACAGCACCTGCTTGCCGCCGGTGCCGACGATGATCTGGGCCGGCTTGTAGTCAAGGCCGTTCTCGCGCTTGAACTTCTTCGACACGGCGTCCTTGAGCTCGGCAATGCCGTCGACCGCCGTGTACTTCGAGGCACGGCCGCTCTGGATGGCCTTGATCGCCGCTTCCTTGATATTTTCCGGCGTGTCGAAATCGGGCTCGCCAGCGCCCAGGCCAATGACATTACGGCCGGCCGCTTTGAGCGCGCGCGCCTTGTCGGTCACCGCGATGGTGGGCGACGGCTTGATGCGCTTGAGGCTGTCGGCGATGAAGGCCATGGCAATTTCTCCGTGTTGCGGCAGTGGTCTAAAGGCCGAAATGGGCGCGGGCAAGACGCATTCTGTAATCCTCACATCAATAGGATTGAACCCCGGGATCAGTGCAACAAATGCGTTCCGCGCCAATGCGTTCGGGGAGGACCCGGATGACGCGAATGGCCTGCGCGCGACGCGCCATGGCGTGGGTGGCCGCGTTTTCGACGCGGAAAAAGCCAGGCACCAATGGTCGATGGCGCGCCGAACGACGGGCAGCTCAAAGCGACCCAGAAACGAGCTTCCGCCCGCGCGATATCAGAATTAGGAATTATTTCCGGATTTCTCTCCCCATGACGTGCCGTGATCGCGTTGCGTCTGGTATGGCCCCGATCAGCTGACCGTTCGATAAAGCGTGGCGTCGATAGGCCGGTCAAATTCCGGCCGGTCGCCCCGGCAGCACTGCGGTGCGCCAACGCAGGATGATGAGAGCCGTGAAAACGAGGCCGACCCCCCCATAGAGCAGCGCCGTCGCTGGATAACCGATGGTTTCGATCAGCACGCCGGCGGCCAGCATGCCGACCGGATTGCCGTAGATCGCCAGCATGCGAACGCCCATGACTCGGCCGCGATACTGCGGCTCAGAATTTCGCAACAGCACAACCGCCAGCGCCACCATGCTCACGCTCTGCGTGGTGCCGATGGCGAATAGGGTGATCAGGCCAGCGGTCATGGTCTCAACCTGCCCGAACACCAGCAGCATCGCGTACCAGCCGATCATCGACGCGACCATGATGCGCTCGACCCGCATCCGCTCA
This sequence comes from Pseudolabrys sp., assembly GCA_022843325.1. Taxonomy (GTDB): domain Bacteria; phylum Pseudomonadota; class Alphaproteobacteria; order Rhizobiales; family Xanthobacteraceae; genus Pseudolabrys. Next base: position 34,980 of record JALHNV010000001.1, read on the forward strand.
CCAACGATGGTCAAGACGATCGAGCCGGCGACAGCGCCGGCGGCAACGCTGGCCACCAGATAACCGAAGCCGGTTTGATCCGTGCCGAAAATGTCTTTTGCCACATACGGCAGAACACCCGCCACCAGGGGAAAAGCGCAAAGATTGACCAGAAAGGCGAGCGCCATTCCGGCGAGCAGGCGCGGCGAATTCCAGATGTAAGCGATGCCCAGCGTCAGATCGCGCCATGGCGAGGCGCGGACCGTGCCGTCGGGCGACGCTTGCGCGTTCTCCGGACCCGATCCAAGCAGCAGCAGCGCGCCGGCTGCATAGAAGACGACGATCGCGACATAGGCCGGACCCATGCCGAGGGCTGCGAACAATCCGGCGCCGGCGAGCGCGCCCATGGCGCGCGCCGAATCCGCGGTGATGCGCGATATGCTCATGGCGCTGACCAGATAATTCAGCGGCATGGTGGCGGCCACCAGCGCGCTGCGGACCCCGATGTCGGAGGGGCGCACCAAACCTGTGAACGCGGCCGTGATAAACACGTAGACGGGGCTCAGGTTGCCGGTGAATGCGAGCGTCATGATGATGGCCGCGATCACCATGTACAGGGCGCGGGTGCCGAACAGCACGACGCGGTGACCGACCCGATCGCCGATCACCCCGATCATCGGCGCCACCAGCGTGCCGAGGTAGAGCAGCGAGGCGTATAGCGTCAGCAGCGGGACCGAACCGGTCTCGACCAGCACGTACCAGCCGAGAATCAGGATCTCCATCTCGAACGCCCAGGAGGTCAGCAGATCGGCCGGCCACTGGAAACGGAAACTGCGGACACGGAAGGGTGCAAGGGCAGCAGGGAGCGGCATGGTCACCGGTGATGCGGGGGTTCGAGCATGGGTCTCCGCCTCCTTGGCAGCCATTCGCGTCGGCCGGGGGAAGGCTTTGCCTGAGCGTTGCGGGACTGGCAATGCGTCCGCCGGGAGCACCTGGAGGGCTCCCTCAGGACTCTGTCTCGGCGCGGGGAGAAATCTCGGTGGGAAATGGTGCCAGGGCCGGCATCACATTTATGCTATAAACTACTGTTTTTTATAACATTTTCTCTTTGAGGTTTAGGTTGATACCGTCATTTGTCCCGTCAATCTCATTCCTACGGGATCATGCCTAAAAGCGGGTCCTGGAAACACAACTGCCCCTATGCGCTGATGCATCTCGAAAAGGTTTTTGAGAGGGACACTGAAGCAGCGTACCCCGATAGCAGCCGCATCAAATAGGTTTCGAGCGCATATTCTTGTTGCGGCGTATTGTTTGGGGATCCCAAATCCGGCCGACCAGGCGATCGTCAGAGAGGTTTGGGACAAAGAAAATTTGAGGCGCTCATTTTGTAACTTCGACGACGACTAGCTTCCCTGCCGACCACACAATATTCTGATAACAGGGCTCCCCCGTGCAGTATCGGTGATGCACAAGCAGCCGAAGCGCAGGCAGGTTATCGATTATGTCGATGCCGGCGATCAGGTTTGCATAAGGTGACAAAGAGACCTTCCAGCCATTTCTGTCCGACAGCCAGATTTCATGAAGGCACCCACCCGTCCCGCAATATGGCGACGGCACGGTCTCGCAATCGAAGTTTTCGAAGTTCACAACATAGTCCAGTCGTCCATCACCGTTCATATCCAGTGAAAAAAGCGATGTCGGCAACGAGGAAACATCTCCCTTGCAGGACGCGATCCGATTGCCGACTGACTCCGCGATCTCGACCGGCACGCCATCCTGATCAAGAGCATGTTGCGAAGCCGACGGGCCCGCCGCAAGAAGTATCGCTGCGATTGCAATAAGAGGCGAAGTTGGTCGAGGTTTCAGCGTCATAGGCGGCGCTTGCCTGTGACGGCTATCGGTCCCGGCTGCGGTTGCGTGCTCACGGAGATCGAAAGACATGCGTTCTCCTCGAAGATTACCTCAGTGCTGGCGCTCTTTTGGTGCCGAGGGGGCCCCGTCGAAATCGTCCTTGGGCCTTGTCAAAAATCAACGTCATATTAGGGCTGTAACTCTTGGCTGCAAGGCCGCAACTCGCGGAACGCATTGCTTCGGGTAATCCCAGCCAGTCGTCTTGTATACAGAGCCCCATATCGAAGCGCAGAAGATAGGCATCGATTGTGGTGCCTTTACGCGGCAGATGGAACACAGTCTCGTTCCAGCTGTCGTCGCTACGCTCAAACCCGGTTGCACGCTTCGTGTCGAGTCCCGGCACGAAATCACGAGGCTCTGGCTTCGGGAGCAGCTCTGGTGCCGGCGTCAGGGTGCTGCCGCCCCAGCGGTACACGGCAAGCGCGCCGGTCCGAGGGCTGTACGTCTCGTATGTACGCGTCGCGATCACGAAGAGGGCAGGCCCGAACGCCGGGCGGAAGATCGCCGATTCGGTCACGCTGTTTCCGCCGCCCGTCCCTTCGTCGTCGATCATGAGATAGCCGTTTGGACCGTCGATGACTGTGCGCGCGATTGCACTAAATTCACCGCCGGACACGGCATGCTTCACGCCGCGCCGCTCGATCTTGTAGGCGTTCGCATAGCAGCTTACGTTGCCGGCACATTTCATCCGTTGCCAAGTCAGGAATGCGTCAACGACCGACTGCGCGCGCCCACTCTCTGTCGCCGCCGCAACCATGGTCAGCGAGAATCCAGCAAGCGCCACCATCCTCGCAAGGCGCGGCAACGAAATCGCGGACGCCACGAAGCTCGTCATCCCAGCACCTTTCTGAAATTGTCCAGACGCGATGAAATGAAGCGCACGGTCAAGCCATACAGCAGCGTCAGGACGGCCGTTTCCGTCCCGTAGATCGCCAGCGCACGCGGCAGAACGCCAGTTGTCATCTGGAGCATCGCCCAAGGATCAAAGTGCCCGACCGATACGGTCACGATCGCACCGATCGTGACAAGAACATTGGCTGCGGCTACCAGATAGCCCGTCAACAGAAGCCGCCAGTAGGACACGCATGGCTGCCCGCCAACCAGAAACAGCCAGACCAAGAGCGCAACAGGTACCGCGGCAGGCAGCACTGCCAGGCTGCCTGCCCTGAAGTCGAGCACATCATAGATCACGGCGACGGCTCCATGGAGCGCGGCGTAACCGGCCGCCAGGAGCAGGCTTGCTATGGTAAGTGTTGGCACGGGGTCACCAGGCCTGATCCAATTCGCACCTTCCTGGCGGAAGAGGTTGCGCAGTCCGCTACCAACGACAGATCACCGAGCGGTCTCGCCGCTCCAAACGCGCGTTCTTGGAGAAGTGCGCTTCCCACCGCATTTCACGACGATTGATGTAGAAGCTGCAGCCTGGACGCACGCTTATCAGCTTCGTGAACTCACCGCTCGGACTGAAATATGCCCCCGTGTCGCCGCCTGCGGCATTTTTGACCAACAGTTCGGATTGCGCGGAAGCGGAAGAGGCCGACCCGGCGACAAGAGCGCCGCCGCATAAGAAGGCCAGAGCCAGTGTGTATGTATTCATGATCTACCTTCCTTGGTTTGTTTGCAAACTTGAGGTCGCTATCCCGAACGGAAGAATCTACTATCTCGAACAGGGAAGCAGACGAACCATAACGCGCCTCATTCGCATGCTCGAGTAGTGCGGGCGTACTATTGTTAGGCGCAAGGCAGAATGGTACACGTTCGAGACCCAGTTTCGGTCAAGCGGAAAAGTTTAAGCTTGCGGTCCAGCCGGTAGCCATCTTTCATGAGCGACCGAATAATCATCGCCGACGATCACCCGATCTTTCGCGACGGCCTGCGCCGGATTGTGCTGCGCGCCGTACCCAAGGCTGCGATCGTCGAGGTCGGCACAGCGTCCGAGCTTGCTCGCGCGGCAGCGGAAGGAGCGCGGCCGCTGCTCCTGCTGCTCGACCTGGTGTTTCCCGGCTTTGAGGGGCCTGCCAGCATCCGAAAGTTACGAAGCGATTACCCGGCGACATCGCTGGTTGTCGTGTCAATGTCCGACGACTCCGAAACCGTCGGCGCCGTGATGGATGCGGGGGCCGACGGCTTCATCAGCAAGGCGGTTTCGTCCAGTGAGATCGTGTCGGCTATCACCGCTGCCCTTGCAGGCGACATCGTCGTACGCACCGAAAGCACGATCAGCGATGGCAGCCCCATGCCTTCGGACCGGCTGTCCCGTCTCTCGACACGGCAGCGCGAAGTGCTCCGGTCAATCGCGGCCGGGCGATCGAACAAGGAAATTGCCCGAGAGCTTGGCATCTCCCCGTTTACCGTTCGGATTCATGTCTCTGCGGTGTTGCGTGCGCTGGAGGTCCCTACCCGCGCCGCCGCTGCGGGAATCGCTGCAGAACTGGGACTGCTCTGAAACTGCTTGGCCACGGCAGCCAGCAGCAGCGAGCGAAGCTGGGCGGGCCTGGCAGGCTTTGAGAGCACCGTTATACCCTCAGCGACCGTCTGATCCCGCAGAACGGTGGTGTCAGACCCCGTTGTGATGGCAGCAGGCATGTCGGGCCGGCCCAGGGCTCTCAGCCCGTGGATAATTTCAAGTCCGTTCCGTTCGAGACCAAGGTCCTGGTCGCACAGAATAAAGTCGGTATCGCGAACGGTTTCCGGCTCGATTGCCGGATTGGCCGTGGCGCGAACCGAGCAGCCCCAGCGCGCCAGAATCTTGACGGTGCTTTCCCGCGCGCTTTCATCGTCGTCGATGACCAGCACGCGAAGCCCTTCCAGTTTGCGTTGATGGCCGCCCGTCACAATCGTGGCGGGATCGGCCCGGGGCGGAACGCTGACGAGGTTCTCTATGCGAAACTGGCTGCCGCGGCCGGGCTGCGACCGCAATGCGATCCGGACGGCCATCAGATCGCCCAGGCGCTTTACGATCGAAAGCCCCAGACCGATGCCTTCGATATTGCCGCCACGATGCTTCTCGAGGCGCACGAACTCGCGGAAAATTCGATCGCGATCATCCTGCATTATTCCCGGCCCCTGATCGATGACCGCGATAATGACGCTCTCGCCGCGGCGGCGCACCCCGACCAGAATCTTGCCGCCCGGGGCATATTTGAGGGCATTGGAGACCAGGTTCTGGAGAATGACGTGCAGGAGCGCGGGGTCAGTTCGTACCCACAGGCGAGTCCGCACTGCGCGTAATCGCACTGATTGCAGCTTGGCAGTTTCCTGCGCCTGCCGGATCACATCACCAATTACATCTGCAAGGGGGGTATCGACCGGGACCGGCTTTACCTGGCCGACATCGATGGCGGACAGATCGAGCAGCGAGCGGCACAGGCGCGACAGCGAATCGACCGAACGGTCGATGTTCTGCAGGATATCCCGGCCTTCTCGGCCAATGCGCAATCCCTTTAGGCACTCGATGAACAGGCCGATTGCGTGGATCGGTTGCCGCAGATCGTGACTGGCTTGTGCAAGGAAGCGCAGCTTGGCATCGTTCGCTTCTTGCAGTTTTCTGGTGGCAGCCGAAAGCTCACGGTTCTTGTGCTCCAGGTCGCGGGACATTGCGACGTTTGTTGCCATGAAGCCGTGCATCCGAAGCGCCAGGATGGACAGCATCACTCCAAACAGCAGGATCATGACGGCCATTGCCGAGGATTGGAGATTGCGGTCATAGACCACGAAGGCGACGGCCAATAGCGGCAGCGAGGTCCAGAGCGACAGCAAGCAACTCCGCAGCCAGGGATGCTGAGAACTGACGGCACCAAGCGCGGTCCCGCCCAACACCAGCGTGTAGAACACCATCGTTTGGAAGCTGCCGGCTATTGCACAAAGAATGGCGCCGCTTCCCCACGTCAAACCGATCAAGGTGGTCGCCAGTGAGTGACCAAATCCAAACCATCCGGCCGGCACACCCGGCAGCCAGTTTCGGCTGAAGGCCATACTCAGTGCTACCAAACCAAGGGTCAGCACCAGCATGATGGCGAGCCATGCCGCCGCCCACCCTTCGCGCCACGCGGCAGCGCTTTCATGGAGGACGACAAAGACAAGGGTCACCACGCCGAGGTGGATGAGCCAGCTCGAAAACCCCATAGAGAACAGAAACGCCAGTCGCCAGTCGGCGGTCTCCGGGCGGCTTGGGCCGATTGGAAAATCCGCGGACAATTCTGCGGCCTTTCTATTTGCTGCAAACCGACAAGAAGGTCGGCGCCGGCGGCGGGGGCGCACGAACCGTCGTCGACGCCGCTGTTCAATCCACAGCGGGCATGCATTTTTTGGCGCAGCCTTCAACTTCGGACTGTTCAGCCCGCCCCAAGCCCCACAGAATGCCGCCTCAGGACTTCGGCGGCAACTAGCTCTCCAGACCTAGTTGCCCTGCTCAAACAGATCCGGGTAGGCGTCAATCATGTCGCATCGGAAAAAGCTTGTCCTCTGGCCGGGACTCGGCTCCCTCCTGACTTGGTTCTTTGGTCCGGATGTCAGCACCGGCCTGGCCATGATCTTGCTGGTCGTTTTGACCGCCTATATTCCAGCGGCGCTGGCCCGGCAGCCCGACCTCAATCCCAGGCTGATCGCACTCGTCGTGTTCCTGATCTGGCTTGCCGTTTTCTGGGTGACAATGCTGGCGACCATGCCATTCCGGGCCGGGCTGGCGGATTGGGTATCGACCAGACTGGCGATGGCACGGAGCGGGGCGGTGTTCTTCCTGATGCTGGGGCTGTTCGCGCTCGCGGGCTTCGCCGCCGGCGTGGTTCAGCTTCAGGTCCTGCGCCGCAAATCGGTACAGGTCAGCACCCGGTACAGCCTCATCGGACTGCCTGCCGGATTCACGATCCTGGGCTGTGGTTTCATCTGGTACCAGACGACGGGCCACCACATGACGATCATGCTGTCCTGCTTCCTCTGCGGCGTGCCGTCACTCGCGCTCCTGGAGGCTGGACGTACCGGCCCCCCATCGCGCTTCCCCGTCCGTGCCGTGCTGATGGGCGAGACGCTGGTGACGCGCGGCTTGGCCATCGCAAGTGCGCTGATCGCCACAGGTATTGCAGCCCTGGCCGTCGCGCAGTCCGGACTGTCGCTTGCAGACTTGAATCCGATGGGGCGCTACGCTACGGCGCCGCTGTCGCTGGCGCTTCTGTGGTGTCTGACGTTCATCATTGCGATGGGCTATCCGTTATTGATCCAGGTCGCGAGAATTAGCAAAGCGCAGATCTCCGCCGCTGGTGAACCGCCGGATAAGAATTCGACGTTGGACACCGACGGCTGGTCGGTTGTCGCGATCATGCTGGCGACGGGATTGGTTGGCCTGTACGTACTTCTCTTGGGTCTTTCCGCCATCGAGGCGATCGGCTTCCGCATTACCGATGCTATCCCTCAAAACGTCCTGATTGCGATGATCGTCGCGCTGTTCCTGGTCGCACGCGGCACGTTCGGTATGCTGCTTGATTTCCTGTTTCTCGGCGCGGTGGTCTGGGCACTTTACGGCCTCTATGTCATATTGACGCTGGATCCGGTCAATCAGTGGATCACCCTCACGGTCGAGTGGCTGGTGCCTGGCTGAATTCGAAGGGCGCGGAGCATTGCCGGTCATGGCGGAAGAGGATCCCAGAAGAGAAATCGCCGCATCGACGTGGACTGCGCGCGATGCCGCTCTCGTGCTGGCACGCGCGGCCGGGCACGCCGCGTGCTATGGGGCCGCGGTCTGGCTGATCGAGTCCGCGAAAAGCACCAGCAACTTCGACATGATCGGGCCACCGGCAATGGTCTTCGCATTCCTGGTCTGGCTGCTGATAATCGGCAGGCGAGAGCCGTCGCTTCTGCGGCTCGCGGTGACGGGCTACGCCACGGTGGCGCCTGCCGCGCTCATGGTTCTTTTCGCCTTCGGCGCCAGCGCCGAAACGACGTTGCGGCTAACTATACTGCTACTGCCGCTTGTTGTTCTCGCTACGGGGACGGTCGCTGCGACGATCACGGTGCTCTATGGAATGGGCCTGCGCCTGCTGACGCGGATCGCACAGCGCGCAAACTGAAGACCTGTCTCTAGAGAAACGCGCCCAGTCAGTCCCCGGCTTGAGTGCTTGCCGCTCTCGCAATCACGACGATCCGGTCAGCGCGCTTCAGTTCAGCGAAAGCTCGTAGATGCCACCCTCATGCGGCCGGTGCGGAAGGGTGTTGCGCCACGCCTTCATGAAGAAGCCGAACCGAAGCTGGTAGCGCCCGGGCTCCGCCGGCAGGGCAGCCTTCGGAATGGTGAAGGCAAGGGACTCCTTCTCGATGTTCTTCCCCTTGGTCTGTTTCGTCAGCAGGACATGAACTCCCCGCTTGGTGACCGGATCGACGACGCGTTCCGCGACGGTCTTTCCTCCGCCAGCATCGCGCAAACGGTAGAGCTCGATCACCGGATTGTAGGTCATGCCCTCCATGCAGCAGCGGGTGAAGGTGTTGCCGACGTGCAGACCTTGGTCGTCGAGGCGATGCGACCAATCCTCGACCTTGGTCGTTCCGACAATGGGGCGCAGGTTCACCGGAAACAGCTTGGTCATGTCCGGCATGCCCCAGCGCGAACGCTCTTCGGCCGGCACCGAAGGGCTGAGCCGGCCGTGATCGGAGACGCGCTCAAGAATGTTTTTTGGATTGTAGCCGTTCGCTGCCACCAGCATCGCGGTCACGAAAGGAGCGGAGTAGGAGGTGCCCTGAAAAACTTTGCCATCGAGGTTGATCTGGCCGGGGCCGTGAATATGGGGGATGACGCCGCCATCTATGGTCGTGCCCCACCCCGAGAACGGGCTCGGCGCAGCCTTGCCATCCGATGCGCGAGAGATTGCCCCGACCGTGACGATAAACGGGTTATCCGCGACCGTATCGATAAGGGCGCTTTCACGACCGTTCAGATTGCCGACGACGCGACCCAGGCCGACGTAGAGCCGCATCGGAATCTGTGGTTTGTCCCTGACGAGTCGGCGCAAATAAAGATGAACCTCCTCATTTGGCAGGTTGGACAGATCGAGGTCAAGCCGGCCGAAGTTGCTCAACGGCGTCACTTTTTCCGTCTTGTTGCCGCTCTTGTCGAAAACCCAGAGCCGCTGAGTCTTGTCATCACCTTCCACGTACGCCAGCGATCCGCCGTCCTTCGGGCTCACCTGGATTGCGAAGGGCGGGGCCGGATAGGCATCCAGGTCCCAATAGATTGCTAGTTTAATGCGGCCGCGGCTCGGCACGAGCCGGAGAGTGTCGGCAACTTTGCTTTTCCCGTCTGGGCGCGGAACCATCAGGTCCGGGATGGTGAAGATGAAGCCTTGGGCTTTGGCTTCGAAGTCATGGACCTTCGCGCCGGTGTTGCCGGCGGAGAAGAAAGTGAACAGCTCCTCTTTGAGCACTGCCCTATGAAAATGGGCGATTCGCCGCTTCACCGCCGATATGCCGCGATTAACGGGATATATTTCCTCGCCAAAGCTTGCGTTGATGAACTGAATGCCGCGCGCCTTCATATCGGCGAATAGTTCCGACTCTTTATTCAAAAACGCCCTAACGTCATAAATGTAGATTTCTGCGTCTCCCAGCACTTGGCGGCTAATGCGATACACGTCGTATCCGTGCGTTCCAGTGTTTCCCGGCAGCGTCTTGATGACCTTCGTGAGCTTGGCTTCTTTCGGATTGGCCTTGAGCCACGCCTCCAGGCCGTCGAAGCCCAAGTCGAGAATCGCCACCTTGCTCCCTTCGAGTCCGCCGAGAACTTTGTTCACCGCGGAGGGCGGATAGCCCATCAGCGCGCGCGCCTCGGGCACGGTGACAGGCGTGGTTTCGGGTTCTCTCGCCTCGCCCGGGAGCGAGACGAACGCCGCAGTGAGCATGGCTGACGCCACAAGGGCGCGGCGCATCGCCGTCATTGCAATGTTCATGTGGAGATTCCTTAGCCGCGAGATCCAGTGCATGCGGTTGGTGTTTTGATTTCAAAGCTTTCGCCTTGGATGAGCTGCTTGGCCTTGGCCCACAAGTTCGCCGATATTCCCGGCGGCGGCGGCGCCGTAACTGGATTCGGAATTTCGAACTTCGTCTTCTCCGAAATCTTAAGGAGCCCTGAGTTGAAGAGATCGAGCGAAGCGCTGCTGCCTCCCTCGACGACCACCAGATCGCCGGGATGGACCGTTGTGCCGACCTTGGCCGCCAGCGTCCGCACACCGCGCGTAATCCACACGCGGCCGGACACAAAGGTCACCGACGCGACGGGCGCGATCTTCTTGGCGACCGGGCAGCCCTTCGCGGCATTGGCCGGATTGAGCTTCTCGTCGGCCGCGGTCTTCCAGGTGCCGGCTAGGCGCGCACGACGACTGCTGGCATTGCCGATTGCGGTCATTTGCTCCTGGAGATTCTGGGAACAATTTCCACTAACTGTAAAACAGCCGTCCGCGGTCCCGCGGGATATGGCAGCGCACTGTTGCCGCGTTATGCTTGCTCTGGCGCTGCGGGCCGCGATGACCTCTTCGTTGAGGGGCCTCATCCTCGCCCAGAGTCCATCCAACGTGGGAACCATCTGCCAGGCACGCAGATGGTCGCCGGAATCACGGAACTTCACATAGGTAGCACGGGTCTGATCGTATCGCCCGGCCACATCGTTGAAGCGTTTGCGCGCGGCCTCTACCCGACCTAATGCCTCCTTAACCTGAGATCCGAGAGCCTGTGCTGCCGCGACCTGCGGATCGCACTTCGCCTTATGTTCGGCCGCCGCTCTTGCGCGGGCTGCCGCCGCCGGATCGGACTGCTGGGCCGCGGACGGCGTGACGTTCGTGACAACCGTCAGCATGGCCAGGACCGCCCCTATGGCAGTGCTTCTTCCCGACACGCGCGTGGAAGTGCCCCGCCTTGAGAATCCAGTCGCATGCAAGCTCATCGGCCATCCCCCTGTCGTTCAGGATGGAACTATGCCGCAGCCCCGTCGGACGGCGAATAGAATAGGATACCTATTGCGTCGGAATGTCGCAGCGCTGCCTATGCCGTACCACGCGCGCCAATAAGCGCACATCTATCTCTAAATATTGACGGATCGCTCGGTGCGAGGGCGCATACGATGTCCTGCGAGGCGCGGCAGGCAGGCTTTGAGTGCGATTTTATCGGTCCCTGACCTCGACGGTCACGCTGGCGCCTTGTGCCGGATCGTCGCTGAGGGAGGTGCCCACCGAGATGTAAAGCACGGCTCCGCCCGCCGGCACCTGCCAGCCGGCGGCATATTGATCGCGCATGCCCCATCGTGCGGGTGGTGCTCCCAGCCAGTTCACCAGAGTCGCTTCGACTAATGGCACGACCGCCTCGCGCTTGGCCTGCTCGGTCAGAAAACCGCAGGTGGGCTGCCGATCGCCTTTGGCCAGATGAAGATGCCCGCCCAGGCCCAACTTCTCGCTCCAGAGTTCGAACATCTCGTCGTCGCCTGCCGGCGTCAGCGTGAACCCAAGCCTCTTCAGGCGCTCGGCAGCGCCGAGGAAGTACGGCAGGGTCTGGATACAGACGTTCTCAAACGTGCGGACCAGCCGGTCTGCCGCTTCGTCCTGGGCATTGGCGTTTGAGCCGAGACCAAGACAAAGAACCGCAGCAAGAGCTGTCGTTGCCAATCGCATGAGTTCGCGCCTCTAGGTTCGCCATCGCCTTATGCCGGGCCGGCACCTCACAGTATATTGCACCGGATCCGTCGCTTTGGGGATAGTAGGGCAGGCGTTCTATCGGGCAATCCGCAAAAGAGGCATGCCGGCGATCGTCGATATGAAGATTGCGGACTCGAGCGTCAGGTTGAGTATCGCCGTTCGGCGGTATCAACCGCCTGGGTACGCCCAGCAGCGATACATTAGGGCTGGCTTTTCTCTGATGCGTCTCGCCGGCCTGCGCGCTCGAAATTGCAAAACAATGCTCCGTCCGTTCGAGGGGATCACGAACGGTGCATTGAGTCTTTCGGCGTATGGCGAGCTCCTTTGCGTCCGGGACCGGACGATGACGCTATCGCCGGCCTGGAAAGCGGATTTCACACATATACTGCATTGGAAGCCACCCACTGATGGACATGTTGCGATCCGTAATGCTCTTGAGCACAAATACTTCACGCCAGCCGCCGGTGGGCTGCGGCTCGAGCGTTTGGAGAAACGTTCCAGCATCTAGCTGTCGTAGTTCCGGGCAAGACAGCGCGCCGCAAGATCGCAGGCCAAGCGGCCGATTTCCTTGCTCCTTGTGGTCGAGATCGCAGACTACGTACAACTCCCCAGAATAGGCGGAAACGTCCGAGGACGTTCCAGCAAAAATTGAAGCTGCAATCACGAGTCCTTTTCCGATGCGCATCATGTTTTTCGTCCCTGTTCCGGCATCGTTAGTTGCATCGGCGGTCGCTCGCACATCCAAAAATAATCCTGAGGCCAATAGGCCTGTCAACGGGACATTCCAAACTGGATGTTCTTCCAGTTACGTCACGGCTGGAGCCGTTCTTCCAATTGCGAGTGCACTATTTCTGCGCGTTGACTGCGGCGCGTCAATAGTGCGCCTGTCCTACTAACCTTCGGGGCGAGGACGGCCAACCAAACCAAGTTCGTGCCTTCGTTCCGCGCAGCAGAAAAAGGCCCGAAGGGCCGCTTTCGATCATGCGCCGCCAGCGAAAGGCCCGAGCTAAAGCTTTAAGGAGTGCGTTCTCGATCCAAGGCTGGCGCGCGACGGCGGTGACCTCAGAGATGATCATTTTCGTCCGCCACGAATCGCGAAGTTTACGAGGACGTGCACGACAAATCGTGGAGCGCTTTTGAGCCGGGGCTGTCACGCTGCCGTCCTCTTTACCTCTGACGCGCGTAGATCCTGCAGGAGGCTGTTTCGGCTCTCGACCCGAAGAGTGATATCGCGCCCGTGTCCGAGACATCGACGCGTTCGAGTAGCTGGATGATCCTTGCCTATTCGGCCGGAAATAATTCCGACCAAATTCTCTTCAAAGCGGCCTGCACCCGGTTTCGTTGACACCCGCCTAAGCCAATCCCGCCTGCCGCTCGAACTCCGTAGGCCTCATATATAGCCGGTCGTCGAGTGCCGACGTTTCGGATTGTATATGCGTTCGATGTAAATCGAACACGTCGGCCTTCGCCTCATCCCGCAACCGGTAGGTTTTGCGCGCGGTGCGTTCGGTCTTGAGCGAGGAGAAGAAGTTCTCCATCGCCGCATTGTCACCCGTTGCCTGAGCGGCTCATCGAGCAGACGACGCCGTGATCTGTCATCAGCCGCTGGAACTGCTCGCTGGTGTATTGGGCAGAATCAAACCTTCGTTGCAACGCGAGGCTTGTCAGCCGATAGAAGTAGGTGGTCAAACGCCTCCGCGGGAGTTTTCCATTCAGGCATCTTGCGCGGTTGGGAGTGAGGGTAGCGGCCACTGCGGCAATCTGCTCGGCGCTGTGCAAGCTAAGATCGGTGCCTAATAGGAAGTACTGGCGCAGCCCGTATTTCGGGAGAGATGAAGGCCTTGCCTAGCTCCGTGTCCGAGCTCTGGTATGCTGAGCGGACGCCCGGCGCGCAAGCAGGCCGCAGGCGCGCGCTTCGGCTTACCGAGCGAACAGACATGCGCGTCAAGGAATGCTTGGACACTCCGCATGCCTCGTACAATGCGGGCTTTGGGCTAATCGTCGCCCAACACATGCAATACGGCCAGGCGGGTATGCGCCGTCTGTGCGAGTTGGACCCCTCTCCTAGTCGGTATATGGCGCGCTGAATTAAGTTCTGATAAGCCATATTCTCGGCAACTAATATAATCTGCGGCGTAATCGCCGTGAATATAGCGCGATGGCTCGGCAATCTGGGCGCCGAAGGCTTCTATGGCATGTCGGTGCACACCGCTGATCGGCTCAGCCGGCTGCCGCACGCGGTCGTCAATGCTGACCAAAGCGTCGCGCTCGGCGGCCGAAGCGACCGAGGCTCATGGCCGGTCCATCCAGCGCTGCCTAGTGGGTGATCGGAACGCGCGCCGTTTCGCCGGAACCCCGCTCGCCATCGCGCAGAAGATTGCGCGCGGTCAGCCAGTCGCGGATGCGCAGCGACCCGACCGGGCATTCCTCGGCCATATCGCCCGCGAAAATGCGCCACTGATCGAGGTTGCGAAACGGGACACCGACGACGATCGGCACGTCCAACTCGACGGCCTCGGCGAGCGTACTGCGCAAGCCCTCACCTTCCGCCTCGATCTTGCCGAACTTGTTGAGGATCAGAATGTCCGGCCGTTGCTTTAGCGCCGCGAGCAGCAGACCGGCTGCTTGCGTGAGAATGCCGCGATCCAGCCGGCAGCCGCGCGCTTCCTTGCCGCGGTCTTCCGACAATTGCAGAACCGTTCCGGAAAACAGCTCCTCGACCGCCATGTCGCATTTGACCGGATTACGCTCGAACGTGTTGAGCTGGACAAGGCCGGCGACGCTCAATCCGGCGTCGCGGAGCGCGTATCCCCAGGCGGCGATAAACTTGTCAGCCGCAAGCCCGTCGGTATAGACGACGGCCAGGATGTTCGACGATTGAGTCTGCATTTCAAACCCCGGTTTTAGAGAACTAGTGGCTCGCCGTCGCGCGTTTATGGCCCACCAGCAGCGGCCCGAATGACGCGGCGAAGCCGAAAAACGCGATGCACCACCCCAGCACAGTGAGTTGCAGAAGCGGCTCGCTCCAGGCCGGGGATAGCGAAGCGCCGATGCGCGCCAGCGCGGCGGCGACGACAGCCGCATAGATGATTTGCGTCATCACGGAAGCGACCAGCGCATTGCCGGTATGGCCGAGGCTGGCGCGCGTCATCACAGCCAGCGTCATCGTGCCGGCGGCGCCGACGGTCCAGGCGTGAATACCGGCACCCGCCGCGACAAGATCGAGCGCGGCCGCGCTCGACAGCAGAAAACCCAGCGGCACGAAGGCGTAGCCCACATGCAAAATGAGAACCAGCCGATCGCGCACCGTGCGATCACCGGCCCAGCGCGCCAATCGCAGCAATTGCGCCAGACCGGCGACGCAGAGCGCGGCGGCGGTTTCGGGCCCCACGGGCTGGATCAGCCACAGCGCCAAGGCGGCGCCGCTAAACGCGATGATGCTCAGGTCGATACTTCCCATCGGCACCGGCAGCCGGCCGGGATTTTCGCGTGCCAGCCAGTTGCGCGTGAAGCTCGGCACGATGCGGCCGCCGATCACCGAGATCAGCAGCACCATGGCGGCGATACCGATGCGGACGCCGTACTCGGCACTGCCATTGAAATGCGATTCGAGGTGGAAGGCGATGTTGCCGACAAGCAGCAGGCTTACCAGGCCGACGACCTTCAGATTTCCCCAATTCTTGCCCGCGAGAATCTCGCGCGTGATCGCCGCGATCAGCAATGCCATAAACGCGGCATCTAAGAGAGCGGCGGCAAGCCAGCCGATCTCGGCGGACAGCGTCACGGCAATGCGGCCCGCCAGCCACACCAGAACGAGCGTCAGGAGCGGCATACCTTGAATGGGCAGCCGTCCCGTCCAATTGGGAATGGCCGTCAACAGAAAACCGGTCACCACCGCCGGCAGATAGCCGTACAGCATTTCATGCACATGCCAGTCGATGGCGCCGAAGGCCGTGCGCAGTTGCAGTTCGCCGTGGAAGACCGGCAGCCAGGCCAGCACCGCAAGCCCGGCGTAGATCGCACCGAGCAGGAAAAACGGCCGGAAGCCGTAGGACAGCAAGACCGGGCCGGCGTAGGTCTTCAAGCGGGGAACGGCGTTCATGTCATTTCCAGGCTGCCGGCTTAAGGGCGCAGCGCGTGTTCGAAGGCGCGCTTGAGACACACCGCGCCGGGGTCGGGCGAGCGGTTGAGCAGGCCCATCAAGGTGATCCACTCTTCGTCGGTCGCTTCAGAGGCGTAGCGCCGCACCGCGCCCGCGACATAGGCCGGCAGATCGAGGCCGTCGGCCTTGGCCTGCTCGCGCATGGCCGCCAGCATCGGCAGATCGTTAACGCTGAGAATGGCTTCGGTGGCGGCGGTTTCGTCGCCGAGTGAAGCCAAGAGGTCACCGAGCATCATGGTGTTAATCCCTTAATGAACCCGATGCGCATCGGCACCGGCAAGGTCGATGCCTTCGATCGTCGCCGCCGATATCAGCCGCGCGATGTATTGGGCGTCGGCCCGCCGGCGTACGCTCTCGTTCAGATAGTCGGCGATGCGGCCGGCGACGAGTTCGAACGGCAGCAACTTGCCGTCGTGCTTGTGGTCGAGCCGGATGATGTGAAAGCCGTAGCGCGTCGCCACCGGCTCCGCGCACATGTCACCCGGCGACAGCGCGACCAGCGCCTTCTCGAATTCCGGTGTGGTCTGGCCTGTGGTGATCTGTCCGAGATTGCCGCCCTGGGCGGCGGATGAACAGCCCGAATACGCGCCCGCCAAGGTCGCAAACGATTCCGGCCGTTCGACCAAGGCGGCCAGCACACCTTCCGCGTCGGCAAGCGCCCGCGCATAAGCCTCCTTGTCGGCGGGCAAAGCCGCAAACAGGATATGCGCGGCTTCGTAAATGTCGGGCGAGCGGAATTGTGCCTGGTGGCGCTCATAATAGCGCCGGCAGGTCGCATCGTCCGCCTGCGGCACAGTGACCTCGCGATCGATCAGCCCGCGCATGATCGCTTCCTCGTCGGTCTCGCGGCGGCCGTCCTCGGTAAGCGGCTGCGGCGCGATATTGAGGCGGCGGGCCTCCTGCATGAGAAGCTCCCGAATGACGAGCGCCCGCGCGGCCTGTTGCCATGCCGCGATCGGCTTGCCGGCCGGATGGTGCTGCATTTCGCGCACGATCTCGTCGCGCGCGATGGCGATACCGTTGACCGTGACATTGACGGGCCGCCCGGTGGGCAGTTGTGCGTGAACCGAACAGCTCATCGCGGATACTCCGCCGGGGTGGCAGGGGTCGGTACGGGGCCTTGTTTGGGCGCGGCCGGCTGGCCCCGGCGTCCGGTGCTGCGCACGATCTGGTAGCCACTGCGCCCGAGATACCAGATCGGCGCACTCCAGATGTGCACGAGCCTGGTGAACGGCGTGATGAGGAACAGCGTGAGCCCCAGCACAATGTGCAGCTTGTAGATGAAATACGCGTCGAGGATCAGATCCGCCGCCCGCGGGTTGAGGCTGTAGAGGCCCTGCGCCCAGCCCATGAATTTCAGCATTTCCTTGCCGTCGAGGTGGTCGATCGTCCAGATCGTCGTCATCAGCCCCAGGCCGATTTGCACCCACAGCAGCGCCAGGACCGCAAGATCGGCCCATGAGGACGTTTTTCGGATGCGCGGGTCGATCAGCCGGCGATGCAACAGCAAGGTGCAGCCGATGAACGCAATCACGCCCGCTATGCCGCCGACAACCAGGGCCATGATCTGCTTGAAATCATGAGTGACGCCGAGCCCGTCAAAGACCCCGATCGGCGTGAGCAGGCCGATGAAATGCCCGACCAGCAAGACCAGAATGCCGACATGGAACAGGTTCGAGCCCCACATCATCTGCCGCCGGCGAAGAAACTGGCTCGATTTGGCCCGCCAGGAGTATTGCTCGCGGTCGAATCGAATGATGCTGCCGAGGATCAGCACGGTGATACAAACGTAAGGGTACCAGCCGAAAAGCAGGTAGTTGACGACTTCGCGCATGACCGTCTCCTTATTGGCGTGGCGGCGTGCGGGTGGACGACGGCATGCCGGGCGCGGGACGCAGCGCCCCACGGACATGAGCCATCAGCCCATCCTTGCAGTTGTCGGCGGCGCCGGGTCCGAACTGGACCGGCTCGTCTTCCCAGGCGGCATCGAGCGCCGCGAGATCGAGCGGATCGGGATCGGGCAGCGCCAGCAGCGCGGACACCTCCTCGCCCTTCGGCTTGACCGATGACAGCGCGACCAGGGCGCGCAGCACCGCTTCATAGGGTGACCCGCGCTTGCGCAGCCGTTCGGCCAGCGCCCCGAGAATGTGCGCCGGCTGGCCGAGCAGATCGCAGGCTTCGGCCTGCGGCAGCGTCGCGAGAAACTCAAGAAACAGCGGCAGATAGTCCGGCAGTTCGTTCTTGACCGCCGCGAGGCCCTTGTCCTCGTACATGGCCAGTAGATCGACCATCGCCTGGCCGCGATCGCGGCTCTCGCCATGCACATGCTCGAACAGATGCAGCGACAACGGGCGGGTGCGGTCGAACAGCAGGACATAACGCTCCTGCAGATCGTAAATGTCGCCGCCGGCGATGTCGGCGATCAGCACGTCGAGCTGGCGGCGGATCGCCGCCGGCACCAGCGCTTCGGTTGCGATAACGGCGCGCAGGTCGGCCGTCGCCTGTTGCAACTCGACCGACGGATAGCTCAACAGCGCCGAGAGGACTTTGAAGGTCTTGGCCATTATACGATCTCCATCGGGTTCCGGACGCGTTTGTTCGAGCCGAACAGATTGGTCTCGGTGTTGCCGGTCGCGCAGCCGTTGCCGAACGAGAACCCGCACGAGCCGCGCAGCTCGAGCGCGTCTTCGCTGGTTTCACGGTGCGCGGTCGGGATGACGAAGCGATCTTCGTAGTTGGCGATCGCCATGTACTTGTACATGTCTTCGATTTCCGCGCCGGTGAGGCCGACACGCTGCGCGATCTTCTCGTCAATCAAACCGTCGACCGTTTTCGCCCGCATATAGGCGCGCATGGCGAGCATGCGCTCCAGGCCGAGCGCGACCGGCTCTTCCTTGCCGGCGGTCAGCAGGTTGGCGAGATACTTGAGCGGGATGCGCAAAGAGCGCACGTCCGGCATTTCGCCGTCATGGCCGATCTTGCCGGCGGCGGCAGCCGATTGAATCGGCGACAGCGGCGGCACGTACCAGACCATCGGCAGCGTGCGGTATTCCGGGTGCAGCGGGAACGCCACCTTCCATTCCATCGCCATCTTGTAGACCGGCGAACGGCGCGCGCCTTCCAGCCAGTTGTCGGCGATGCCGTCGCGGCGCGCCTGCTCGATGATGGCCGGATCGTGCGGATTGAGGAAGATGCCGAGCTGGGCCTCGTACAGGTCCTGCTCGTCCGGCGTGCTCGCGGCTTCCTCGATGCGATCGGCGTCATAGAGCACGACGCCGAGATAGCGGATGCGGCCGACGCAGGTTTCCGAGCACACGGTCGGCTGACCCGCTTCGATGCGCGGATAGCAGAAGATGCACTTCTCGGATTTTCCGCTCGACCAGTTGTAATAAATCTTCTTGTAGGGACAGCCGGACACGCACATGCGCCAGCCGCGGCACTTGTCCTGATCGATCAGGACGATGCCGTCCTCCTCGCGCTTGTAGATGGCGCCTGACGGACAGGCGGCGACGCAGGTTGGGTTGAGGCAGTGTTCGCACAGCCGCGGCAGATACATCATGAAGGTGTTTTCGAACTCGCCGTACATTTCCTTCTGCACGCCTTCGAAATTGTAGTCCTGCGAGCGCTTGGCGAATTCGCCGCCGAGAATTTCCTCCCAGTTCGGGCCCCACTCGATCTTTTCCATGCGTTCGCCGGAAACTAAGGAGCGCGGGCGGGCGGTCGGCATCGCCGTCATTTCCGGCGACTTCTGCAGGTGCTCGTAGTCGAGGTGAAGGGTTCGTAATAGTCGTCGATTTCCGGCAGATCGGGATTGGCGAAGATGTTGGCCAGCACGCGCCATTTCGAGCCGATGCGCGGCTCGATCTTGCCGTTCTTTTTGCGCTTCCAGCCGCCGTTCCAGCGCTTCTGGTTTTCCCAGTCCTTCGGATAGCCGATGCCGGGCTTGGTTTCGACGTTGTTGAACCAGGCGTATTCCATGCCTTCGCGGCTGGTCCAGACGTTCTTGCAGGTGACGGAGCAGGTGTGACAACCGATGCACTTGTCGAGATTGAGCACCATCGCGATTTGAGCGCGGATCTTCATTCTGCGGCCTCCAAAGTGTTCGAAGTGCTGGTCGCGACGGGCAAGGTTTCCGGTTGATCGGCAGCCGGCGTATCGAGCCAGTCGACTTTCGACATCTTGCGGACGATGACGAATTCGTCGCGGTTCGATCCGACGGTGCCGTAATAGTTGAAGCCCCAGGACTGCTGGGCGTAGCCGCCGATCATGTGGGTCGGCTTGAGCACGGCGCGGGTAACCGAATTGTGGATGCCGCCGCGCAGGCCGGTCATCTCGGAGCCGGGCACGTTCACGATCTTCTCCTGTGCGTGATACATCATGCACATGCCCTGCTTGACCCGCTGCGACACCACCGCGCGCGCCACCAGCGCGCCGTTGGCGTTGAACGCCTCGATCCAGTCATTGTCGACGATGCCGGCCGCCTTCGCGTCGATCTCGCTGATCCACACGCAAGGGCCGCCGCGCGACAAGGTCAGCATCAGCAGGTTGTCGGTGTACGTGGAGTGAATGCCCCACTTCTGGTGCGGCGTGATAAAATTCAGCACCACCGCGTCATTGCCGTTCGGCTTGCGGTCGATCACCGGGTTGACCGACTTGGTGTCGATCGGCGGGCGATAGACGCAGAAGCCTTCGCCGAAGGCACGCATCCACAAATGATCCTGATAGAGCTGCTGACGGCCGGTCAGCGTGCGCCACGGGATCAATTCATGCACGTTGGTGTAGCCGGCGTTGTAGCAGACCTTTTCCGATTCCAGGCCGGACCAGATCGGCGACGAGATAATCTTGCGCGGCTGCGCCACGACATCACGGAAACGGATCTTCTCGTCTTCCTTCGGGACCGCGAGATGGGTGTGCTCAAGCCCGGTGAAGCCGCCGAGCGAAGCCCAGGCCTTGACCGCGACTTCGCCGTTGGTTTCCGGCGCCAGGCTGAGAATGACCTCGCAGGCGTCGATGTCGCTGTCGATTCGGGCAAAGCCCTTGGTCGCCCCCTCCTCCAGCACGACACCGTTGAGCTGCTTCAGGAAGTCGACCTCATGCTCGGTATTCCATGCCATGCCCTTGCCGCCGTTGCCGAGCTTGGCCATCAGCGGTCCGAGCGAGGTAAAGCGCTTGTAGAGGTTGGGATAGTCGCGCTCGACCACCGTCACCGCCGGCATGGTCTTGCCGGGGATCGGATCGATCTCGCCTTTCTTCCAGTCCTTGACATCGAAAGGCTGCGCAATCTCGCCCGGCGTATCGTGCATGATCGGGGTCAGCACCACGTCCTTCTCGACGCCGAGCACTTCGGGCGCGACGGCAGAAAACGCCTTGGCGATACCCTTGTAGATGTCCCAGTCGCTGCGTGATTCCCACACCGGATCGATCGCCGCCGTGAGCGGATGAATGAACGGGTGCATATCGGAGGTGTTGAGGTCGTTCTTCTCGTACCAGCTCGCGGTCGGCAGAACGACGTCCGAATACATGCAGGTGGTCGACATGCGGAAGTCGAGCGTCACCAGCAGGTCGAGTTTTCCTTCCGGCGCCTTGTCGTGCCAGACCACATCGGATGGCTTCTTCTTGCCGTCCTCGCCGAGGTCCTTGCCCATGACGCCGTGCTTGGTGCCGAGCAGATGCTTGAGGAAATACTCGTGGCCCTTGCCCGACGCGCCGAGCAAATTCGAGCGCCAGATGAACATGTTGCGCGGCCAGTTGGACGGATTGTCCGGGTCGTCGCAGGAGAGCTTGAGCTTGCCGGACTTCAGGTTCGCGGCGACGTAATCCTTGGCTTCCAAGCCCGCGGCGGCGGCGTCTTTCGACACCTGCAACGGATTGGTCTGTAACTGCGGCGCTGACGGCAGCCAGCCCATGCGCTCGGCGCGCACGTTGTAATCGATCAACGCGCCATCCCACGGACCGGCCGGCGCGGTCGGCGAGAGAACTTCCGACACGTCGAGCGTCTCGTAGCGCCACTGATCGGTGTGCGCGTAGAACGCCGAGGTCGAATTCATCTGGCGCGGCGGACGGCCCCAATCGAGGCCGAAAGCGAGCGGCAGCCAGCCCGACTGCGGGCGCAATTTTTCCTGGCCGACATAATGTGACCAGCCACCACCGGATTGACCAACACAACCGCACATCACCAGCATGTTGATGATGCCGCGATAGTTCATGTCCATGTGGTACCAGTGGTTCAGGCCGGCACCCACGATCACCATCGAGCGGCCCTTGGTCTTCTCGGCGTTGAGTGCGAATTCGCGCGCGGTCATGATGATCTGGTCGCGCGGCACGCCGCTGATCTTCTCTGCCCAGGCCGGCGTATAAGGCTGTATGTCATCATAGTTCTTGGCGAGATGTTCGCCGCCGAGACCGCAATCGACGCCGTAGTTGGCGACAAACAGGTCATAGACCGAGGCCACCACCGCCTCGCCTTCGACCAGTTGCAGCTTCTTCATCGGCACATTGCGCACCAGCACGCTCGGATGATCGGTGCCCTGGAAGTGGTCGTGTTCGCGGTTGCCGAAGTACGGGAAGCCGACGGCGGCGACGCCGTCCTTCACGTCCTTCAGCGACAGGCGAAGCTTCGTCTCCTTGCCGTCGGACGCCTGCTCCTGGAGATTCCACTTGCCCTTTTCGCCCCAGCGGAAGCCGACCGAACCCTTCGGCACAACCACCGCGCCGGTCGTTTCGTCGTAGGCAACCGTCTTCCATTCCGGATTGTTGTCTTCGCCGCAGCCCTTGATGAAGTCGGAGGCGCGCAGGAAGCGCTCGGGCACAAAGTGATCGCCCTGTTTCACCAGCCGCGCCAGCATCGGCATGTCGGTATATTGCCGCGCGTAGTCCTGGAAGTACTTGGCCTGCCGGTCGACATGGAATTCGCGCAGGATGACATGGCCCATGGCCATGCCGAGCGCTGCGTCGGTGCCCTGCTTCGGTGAAATCCACAGATCGGCGAATTTCGAGGCCTCGGAATAATCCGGGCAGATCACGACGCTCTTGGCGCCCTTGTAGCGAACCTCGGTATAGAAGTGCGCATCGGGCGTCCGCGTCTGCGGCACGTTCGATCCCCACAGGATCAGAAATCCGGAATTGTACCAGTCGGCCGATTCCGGCACGTCGGTCTGTTCGCCCCAAGTCTGCGGCGACGCCGGCGGCAAATCGCAATACCAGTCGTAGAACGACATGCAGACGCCGCCGAGCAGAGACAGATAGCGCGAGCCCGCGGCGTAGCTCACCATCGACATCGCGGGGATCGGCGAAAAGCCGAACACGCGATCGGGGCCATAGGTCTTGGCGGTATAGGCATTCGCCGCCGCGATAAGCTCGTTGACCTCGTCCCAGGTCGAGCGGACGAAGCCGCCGAGGCCACGCTTTTCGACGTAAGCCGCGCGCTTTTCCGGATTCTCGACGATCGACTTCCAGGCCGCGACCGGCGTCATCAGCACGCGCGCCTCGCGCCACAGCTTGAGCAGGCGCGAGCGCACCAGCGGATATTTCACGCGGTTGCCGGAATAGAGATACCAGCTGTAACTGGCGCCGCGCGCGCAGCCGCGCGGCTCGTGGTTCGGCAGATCGGGCCGCGTGCGCGGATAATCGGTCTGCTGCGTTTCCCAGGTGACGATGCCGCCCTTTACGTAGATTTTCCAAGAGCACGACCCGGTGCAGTTCACGCCGTGCGTCGAGCGCACGATCTTGTCGTGCTGCCAGCGCTTGCGGTAGCCATCTTCCCAGCGCCGGTCTTCGCTGGTGGTGATGCCGTGACCGTCGGAGAACGGCTCGCTGGCGCGGCGGAAAAACGTCAAACGATCGAGAAAATGGCTCATGTTTCCTGTCCCTTATTCGGCGGGTTGCATGGCGGAGGGCGGCAGCGAGCCACCACGCTCGATGTCGTGCAGCAGACCGCCGCGCCGGGTGTAGAACCACCAGGTGATGGCGATGCAGGTGACGTAGAAGCCCATGAAGCCCCACAGCGCCATCTCCGGTCCGCCGGTCAGCGAGATCGAGGTGCCGTAGCTCTTCGGGATGAAGAAGGCGCCGTAGGCCGCCACCGCCGAGGTGAAGCCGATGATCGCCGCCGATTCCATCTCGGCCTGCTTCTGGCGGACGGCGTTGCTCATGGCCGGCTCGAGCCGGAGGAGTTCGGCGCGCATGATCGCCGGGATCATCTGGAAGGTCGACGCATTGCCCACGCCGGTGGCAAAGAACAACAGCATGAACATCGCAAAGAAGCCCCAGAAGGCGTGCGGCTGATCCTTGATGCCAAGGAAGTACAGCACGCCGCCGACCGCCGCGATCATCAGCGTAAAGACCCAGAAGGTGACGCGGCCGCCGCCATAGCGATCCGAAAGCCAGCCGGTCGCGGAGCGAGACAGCGCGCCGACCAACGGTCCGAAGAAGATGAACTTGAGCGAGTCGACCTGAGGAAACATGGTCTTGGCCAGCAGCGGGAAGCCGGCCGAGTAGCCGATGAAAGAGCCGAAGGTGCCGGTGTAGAGCCAGCACATCAGCCAGTTATGCTTGCGCTTGAAGATCACCGCCTGATCGGCGAACGACGCCCGCATGTCGGCGATGTCGTTCATGCCGAACCATGCCGCCGTGGCCGAGGCCGCGATGAACGGCACCCAGATGAATCCGGCGTTCTGCAGCCAGAGCCGGGTGCCGTCGTTCGCCACCTGCGGTTCGCCGCCGAGCCAGCCGAACACGCCGGCGACAATGACCAGGGGGATCACGAATTGCACGACGCTGACGCCGAGATTGCCGAGCCCGGCGTTGAGCGCCAATGCGTTGCCCTTCTCCGCCTTGGGGAAGAAGAAGCTGATATTGGCCATCGACGAGGCGAAATTGCCGCCGCCGAAGCCGCACAGCAGCGCCAGCGCCAGAAAGAAGATGTAGGGCGTATCCGGGCTCTGGACCGCCAGACCGATACCGACCGCCGGGATCATCAGCGACCAGGTCGAGACCGAGGTCCACAGCCGGCCGCCGAAGATCGGCGGCATGAAGGAATAGAAGATGCGCAAGGTCGCGCCGGACAGGCCGGGAATTGCCGCCAGCCAGAACAACTGGTCGGTCGTGAATGTGAAGCCGACCGCCGGCAGCTTGGCGACGACCACCGACCACACCATCCAGACCGCGAAGGCGAGCAGCAAGGCCGGGATCGAGATCCACAGATTGCGGCGTGCGATGGCGCGGCCTTTGCTCTCCCAGAAAGCCGGATCCTCCGGCTTCCACTCCTCCAGCACATGGCCGGAGAGTGCGCCGATGTGCTTTTCCTCGTGGATCGGCTGCATCTCCGGAAACTGCGGCAGCTTGTTCAGGGCCGGCTCAAAGGCCTCGCGCTCCATGCGGCGGATGGCGAAGTGCATCCAGGCCAGCGAGATGGCGGCGACGAGGAACAGCAACATGAAGCAACTGGTCCAGATGCCGGTGAGGTCGTTCAGCACGCCGAACACGATCGGCAGGATGAAGCCACCGAGGCCGCCGATCATGCCGACCAGGCCGCCGACCGCGCCGACGTTCTGCGGGTAATAGACCGGGATGTGCTTGTAGACCGCGGCTTTTCCCAAGCTCATGAAAAAGCCGAGCACGAAGATCAGCGCGGTGAAGGTGACGACGCCGGTCGCCATATGGAAGGTGATCGGGCCCTTGATGCCCTCGACCGTGTAGGTGGTCGGAGGATAGGCCAGAATGAAGGTGACCAGCACCGAGACGCCGAACATCCAGTACATGATGCGGCGGGCGCCGTATTTGTCCGACAGGTGACCGCCATAGGCGCGGAACAGACTGGCGGGGATCGAATAGGCGGCGCCGATCATGCCGGCCGTCGTGATGTCCAGGCCATAGACACCGATCAGGTAGCGCGGCAGCCACAGCGCCAGTGCGACGAAGGCGCCGAAGGCGAAGAAATAATAGAGCGAGAAGCGCCAGACCTGAATGTTCTTAAGCGCGTCGAGCTCGAGCCAGGCGCTGCGCGGGCGTTCGCCCTTGGCGCGGCGCGCCATCTCGACCGGGTCTTCCTTGGTGGCGAACCAGAAGACGATGCCCATCAGCGCGATGGCCACAGCCCAGACCTGCGCGGTGACCTGCCAACCATAGGCCACCATGACGAAAGGCGCGATGAACTTGGTCACCGCCGCGCCGACATTGCCGGCGCCGAAGATGCCGAGCGCGGTGCCCTGTTTCTCCGGCGGGTACCAGCGCGACACATAGGCAATGCCGACCGCGAAAGAACCGCCGGCTATGCCGACGCCAAGCGCCGCGATCAGGAACTGCGTGTAGGTCTCCGCGTAGGTCAATAGGAAGGTAGCGAGCGCCGCCGCCAGCATGACCACGGTGTAAACGCGGCGGCCGCCGTACTGGTCGGTCCAGATGCCGAGAAAAATGCGCACCAGCGAGCCGGTGAGAATGGGGGTGCCGACCAAAAGACCGAATTGCGTTTCGTTGAGTCCGAGATCCTCCTTGATCTGGATGCCGATGATCGCGAACAGGGTCCACACCGCGAAGCAGACGGTGAAGGCAATCGTGGACATCCAGAGCGCGCGGCTTTGGCCCGTGACGCTGGCAACCGGCCGGTCTTGCATAGTCAGCCCCCACATCCCGTCCATTGCGAACGGCGTAGGCGACCAAAGCGCGGCGCCGACCGCAATGCTTTGAGGTCGATCAAATTATCGGACGCTGTACTTGGCTTTTTTATAGCTATACTAAAACATCAGAGTATTGATAATGTACAATTCATGTTTTGATAATATACAATTACTGCTTTGATGATCGTATAATCGTGACTTGATAAATATCAAGAAACGCTGCGGGCGCGTGACTTTAGATTGGATCGTCCGCCGCCGGAGTTCGCTCATATGCGCCAAGCCGAATATCACCTCGTGCGTGCGCTGCCGTTGTTCGAAAATGTCAGCGAAAAATATTTCGACGAACTGATGGGTTCGGCGCTGATGCAGCGATTTCCACAGGGCCTGACATTGATCCGCGAGGGCGAACTCCCCGACTTTCTGCATATCGTGGTTGAGGGATCGGTCGAACTGTTCGCCAGCCATGACGGGCACGAAACCGTGCTCGACATTCTGGAGCCGGTAACGACATTCATTCTCGCCGCGGTAATCCGCGACGAGGTTTACCTCAAATCCGCACGCACGTTGACGCCGGCACAGATTCTCATGATTCCAGCGCCGGGCGTGCGCGGCGTGTTCGACCGCGATGCGGCCTTCGCCCGCGCCTTGGTGAACGAACTGGCCCTACGATATCGCTGCGTCGTGCGCTCGCTCAAGAATGAAAAACTGCGCAACAGCAAGGAGCGGCTTGCGAACTGGATCTTGCAGGAAGATGCGCATCAAGGAAACAAGCGGCAGATAACGCTGGCGATCGACAAACAGACGCTGGCGTCGCGCCTTGGAATGGCACCGGAGAACCTGTCGCGTAATTTGGCAAAACTTTCGAAGTACGGCGTCACCAAGTCCGGGACAACATTGATCATCGACGACATTGCTGCTCTTAGACAATTCGCCAAGCCGAATGGCTTGATCGATCAATAGATCTTTTGCGGTAAGCTCTCCATTGAGAAATGCCGCCACCCGGCGCAAACTGCACTCGGCGCTCCTCCTAGCTGATGAGGTATCAAGCGCCCTGGTCTAACCGGCTGTCCTCGTCAATCGATTCTCGAAGGCTCGTCGTACCCTCGACGGTTGCTGTAGAAACGCGCGCCATCAGTCCGCCACCGAGTAGTAAAGCATACGACCATCGTGGCGTATCCAACCGGAGGCAACGTACAATCGGGCTGCAATCTCCAGCCCTGATATCCCAACCATCCCGCACCGCCCAAGAGTCCAGGCAGACTGACTATTAAAATGGCTCTTCCCACAGCGGCCTCGCCTAGTTCAAGATGACTTCTTCTTGTTTTGTCGCGGCGGCTTGACGCCAATCCCTGTGCTGGCCGTGCCGCCGCCAGGGCCAGAAGCGACGCCCCCTTTTTCATTTTTAGATGCTAAGGTCGCAACGCCGCGTCTATGGCCTGAAAACAAGCGCTAAAGGCGTTCGGAACTCCTCGCACTAGCCAAGACCCGGCTGAGCTCCTCGAGACGAAATGGATTGCGGAGCACCCGAAATTCACGCAGCGCATCGTTACCCGCTTCACTAAAACCAGTAGCAAGCACCACCGGCATTTGAGGATGTGACCTCCTGACTGCACGTGCCAAACCGAGTCCGTCCAGGTTGCCAGGCATGACAATATCACTGAGGACCACGTCTATGCCGTTTCTCTCGATTTCGGCAAGGGCAGCCTCAGCGCTCGAGGCCCATCGAATCGAATAACCGAGTTCTTCAAGCAAAAGCGATGTAGCACTGGCTACTTCGGGGTTATCTTCGACGAGAAGTATCGTGCCGCTCAGATGACGGACAGGTTCGTCGACCTCCGAGGCAAGTGGCGGAGCTTTGGCCCGCGGAAGGTAAATCGTCACTTTTGTACCTTCGCCGAGTGTGCTCTCGACTTTCACCGTGCCACCCGCTTGGTGCGCGAAGCCGTGTACTTGCGACAGACCCAGCCCGGTGCCCTTTCCCATCGGCTTCGTTGTGAAAAACGGGTCAAAAACCTTTTCTAAAATGTCGGGAGGAATGCCTTCACCGCTGTCACATACGCAAATTGCAACGTAATCCTTGTCTCCCAAC
Organism: Pseudolabrys sp.; assembly: GCA_022843325.1. Classification (GTDB taxonomy): domain Bacteria; phylum Pseudomonadota; class Alphaproteobacteria; order Rhizobiales; family Xanthobacteraceae; genus Pseudolabrys. The sequence continues at coordinate 63,399 of JALHNV010000001.1, forward strand.
CTGGTATTAGAGGTCGTAATCTCGATGACCCCACCTTTCGGAACGGCGTCTCGCGCGTTCACCACAAGATTCACCAGAGCGATCTCGAATTCCGCGGAGTCAACAATCACCGGCCAGGCCTCATCCGGCACTTGGATATTAAGTTCCGCATGACCAGCACCGCTAACCAAGACCTCGCGGACAGCCTGGACACGATCGGGTAAATACACAGATTCTGGATTGACCGCCTGACGGCGCGAAAACGTCAGTAATTGACGGGTTAAATTAGCCCCGCGTTGAGCGGCAACTTCTATGGATTGGAGGGCACGAACACTCTTTTCATCCACAACGGCTTTTTTCAGCGTCAGAATGTTGCCGCTGATAATCATGAGAAGATTGTTGAAATCATGGGCAACCCCACCCGTTAGATGCCCGAGCGCATCCATCTTTTGCGACTCGGCGAGCTGTTTCTGTAGCTTCTCCAAGTTTATCTGGGCATCGCGACGCTCTGTGACATCGCGAGTAATTTTCGCGTAGCCAATTAGTTCGCCATCGTCGTCGCGGATGGCGTCGATAATGACGCTAGCCCAGAAATAAGAGCCATCCTTACGAACGCGCCAGCCTTCTTCTTCGTAGCGCCCCGTTTCCTTCGCTATTCCGAGGGCACGCGTAGGGCGTCCCTTTTCTCGGTCCTCCATAGAATAGAAAAGTGAGAAATGTCTTCCAACTATCTCCGGAGCCGTATATCCCTTGATCCTCTGGGCGCCAGAATTCCAGTTGGTTATGACACCGTGAATATCGAGCATGTAGATCGCGTAATCGGTGACGCCTTCCACCAAAAGCCGAAAGCGTCTCTCACTTTCGTAAAGCTCGCGACCACCGCCAAGCGCCATTTTATCGGCCATATTCGAGCTTCCCCCGAAATCAAAACGCGAATACGAACTTTTGGTTCCGTGAGTATCAACTCGACGGCGGGAGATTTTTTGGAAGTCGTCTCGGGTAATCCAGATGGTCAACAAAAGTCGTAACGGTCGTCCCGGCAATGCGCTGTTTGTCCAGCCAAGCAAGCTACCTTCTTTTTCGTTTAACTGGCTTCTTTTCCAAGCCTTCGCTGGCCTCTCTTGCAAGGCGAGCTTGCCGCAGCTTCGCAGTGAGTTTTTTCATCTGTTCAACTCTTGACAGATATTCCGCCATAGCGGCCTTTCCTTCGGCGGCCTGACGTTCCTTTCGGTCGGAAAAGTCGTTGTTCTTGGTCATGGCGGATCTTAAAAATAAGCTGCGACTGATTCCAAGACCCTTTTTACTAAGTTTCAAAGCGCAGCGGTTGCCGGGCCGATACAATTAAGGGCCCACTGCCGCGGATTTTTTTCCTGCGAATCGCCAGGCCGATCGCGACATTGAGCCAGCTAATTAGACCGCGCCCGGCCACTTTGTCGGGTTCGGTTTGAAGTTAGTGGCACTGGCGCGTTTCGCGCCCTGGTATTGCCCGGGCGTTATAGCGACCCTCATCCCCTCTGCCTTTGACGCTCAGGCTACAACTCTTGCCAAGAGCGTGGTCTATGGTGCAGCATTCCCTCTAGGGATGCGTAAAATGGTCGATAAAATCAAAAACTCCATCGATAAGCTTGAGCCATTAGGCTGCCCAAAATGCGGTAAGCCCATGAGCTGGTTTTCCTCTCAGCTTATCGAGTACTCACCGGTCGTCATTGAACACGCGTTCTATTGCTCTTGTGGAGCCAAGAAAACCACGAAAGACACAAGACCGGGCGACAGCGTTAGCCCCTTCCAGAAGCTATGCCTTCCCCAGATTGATCAAGCAGCGTGAGGCACTGATCCCCTCAGTTGGCGAGCTCGTTGAGTGCCGTGAAACGGCCTGCAGAGGTCTCCGGCTTTGGCAGAAATTTGCAAAGGTGAGCAGCTGGAAGTCGGGGACAACCTGCTTGATATGGAACTGCACACAGGACACTACCCCCCCACCTAGAGCGGCCATCCTTGGTTAAACCGTGGAGACAGCGATGACCAACATGGCAGAGCTACTTTGCGACAAAACTATTTTAATTGTTGAAGACGAACCCCTGATCGCTGCGTACGTTGCCGACCTCCTGGGGGATATGGGTTGCAAATCGGTTATTGCGGTTCACAGCGTTGCCAAAGCCGCAGCAAAGCTCAACGAAAACAAGCCTGATTTGGCACTGCTTGACCTGCAGCTGGACGGCGAAATGAGCTACGGCTTGGCAGAGATGTTGGTTGCGAAAAGCGTGCCGCTAATTTTTGCGACTGGCCACGACGCGGGCACCGTGGAAAAGGAATGGGCATCTTACCCATGCTTGTTGAAACCGTATTCAGCGGACGTATTTTCAGCAACTGTTGCGCAGGTTTTCAAAAAGACAAAATGAACTTCTGCCTTGCTAGACGGCACTGCACTTTCGACAGATCGGCACTACAAGGGAGCCCTCATGGAACGTCGTCCGGCCGCGTTACCCCTCCCTCGCTTTCCAACCGTCCGAGCTGCCTCACATCTTGGCGATTAAACTTCAGTCTGATGCCAGCGCCCATCCCGTCGGATTCGGGCAGAACAACCACACCGAATGTTTCCATGGCTCGATGGAGAGCTTGAGCTTCCGATTCGGGAATCCAAGCTGCGCCACTCGCCTCCAAGAAACGCAGAGTCTCCGAGTTCGCCCTGGCTAATGCCGGTCAAAGCCCGCCCCGCGGCAACTAAGCGCCCTGTTATCCGAACCAATGAGTCCATTGTCGCCTTCCCACATTTAGCATAGCGAGCCGTTTTATCCTTAAACCACGCCCATCGCCCTCATCGCCTCTGCGACGCGTACAAAACCCGCAATGTTTGCTCCAAGCACATAATCTCCAGGCGCCCCGTATTCCTCTGCCGTTTCGGCACAAGCGTCATGGATATCACGCATAATCGTGGCGAGCCGCTCCTCCGTCCTCGCAAACGTCCAGCTGTCACGCGATGCATTCTGCTGCATCTCCAACGCCGAGGTTGCAACACCACCGGCGTTGGCTGCTTTACCAGGTGCGAACAACACCCCAGCGTTCTGGAATATATTCACGGCGTCAGGGGTGCATGGCATGTTTGCACCCTCTCCTACGGCAATCACATTATTTTTCACAAGCGCGCGCGCGTCCTTGCCGGTGACCTCATTCTGCGTGGCGGATGGCATCGCGATATCGCAGGGCACGTCCCAGATCGAACCACCTTCAACGTAATGTGTGCCAGTGCCTTTTCGCCGCGCATATTCTGAAATCCGCTGACGCCGCACTTCCTTGATCTCTTTTACGAGACCAAGGTCGATTCCCGTCTCATCGGAGACATAACCACTCGAGTCCGAGCAGGCGACGATCTTGCCGCCGAAGGCCAGGATTTTCTCCATCGTATAGATGGCGACGTTGCCAGCACCAGATACCACCACGCGTTTGCCGGCCAGCTCCAACTTCCTCGTTGCCAGCATCCGTTCAACGAAATAGACCGCGCCATAGCCGGTCGCTTCTGTGCGTGCCCGTGAGCCGCCGTACACGAGTCCTTTGCCCGTCAGGACTCCGGCTTCGTAACGGTTGGTCAGTCGCTTGTACTGGCCAAACAGGTAACCGATCTCGCGCCCGCCGACGCCAATGTCGCCTGCCGGCACGTCGGTATACTCACCTATGTGCCGGTAAAGCTCAGTCATAAAGGACTGGCAGAAGCGCATGATCTCGCCGTCCGAGCGACCACGCGGATCGAAATCGGAGCCACCTTTGCCACCACCGATCGGCATCCCTGTTAGAGCATTCTTGAAAGTCTGCTCGAACCCGAGAAATTTAACGATCCCAAGATTGACGGACGGGTGGAACCGGATACCACCCTTGTAGGGCCCCAAGGCCGAATTGAACTGAACCCGGAATCCGCGATTGATCTGCACCTGCCCCTTGTCGTCGACCCACGGCACCCGGAAAATAATCTGACGCTCGGGCTCGCATATACGCTCGATCAGCGCGTCATTCGCGTAGTCAGGATGCTTGGCGATGACCCTTCCAAGACTTTCTAGCACTTCGCGTACGGCCTGATGGAACTCCGGCTCACCAGCATTGCGGCGCAGGACCTCGGCGAAGATAGGCTCAATTTTTTCGTCGATCTGGGTCAAGATTTTCCACTCACTGAACAGTTGCGGTAATTCCACGACATGGGAGCGTGCCGAAGTTGAGCTATATGTCGCTTGCCTGAGTGTAAAGGGTTCGCTGGCGTACCCCGACCCGGATCACCGAAACCGGAGCTGCGCGTGGAAAAGTCGCTGGCTAAGTCTGTTACCTCGAATCAGGCAGCTCCTGTCTAGAGTTCTATCGCGCCTCAGATACGTCCCGGCTGCCGAGCCTTCGCGCCATAGGGAGAGCGAGTAAGGTCAACGCAAGCAACTTTGCAAGCTCAAAAGCGATGTAGAGGTTGTGCAAGTTCGACGGAGATGGCTGCTCGCCTGCGATGATCATGCCGACGCGTTGGTCGAGCAGCGGCAGAAGCCAGAAGGTCTCCATCGCGACCAGAGTGATAATAACCAATGCCAAACTGAGGCTCCGCCAACTGCGATAGCTCGACAGCACCGCCCCCAGCAATACGGCTGATAACAACCATTCTACCTTGTTGAAGATAGCGAAGGTCTGACGGCCAACATCCAGTGCCACACCTAACGTTAAGCTCGGGGCCAGGAATTTTGCTGGCGTTGCGAGAAACGACACCCCCAACAGCATGCCGAACCATACCGCGGCAACGACGAGGGGCGCCGCGGTATACTTCCGGCACGCGATGCTCCAGAGCACCTTCATAGCATTCATCCTTGAGTGCCGTTCACAAAACGACTTGAGCCACGATTAACCCGATGGCGGCCGCCGCGGCGGCCGGCGGTACCCACAGCGGCACGGCGAAGACATCCGCGCCAGCTGGCTCCCGCCGCTGGATGCGCCACAGCGCAATATCGACGACCGCAAATATGCCCAGCGTCAATGCGTTGGCCAGAGCCAGCAGTCTCTCAAACGGAACCAGTAATGCAGTCGCCAAGACGATACCGCCGGCCAGCGCGGTGGCTCCGATCGGGGTAAGGGTGCGAGGGTGGACGCGGCCAAGTACCGCTGGAAGCTGCCCCCTGCGGGCCATACCGTAGAACAGCCGTGCCAACATCATGATCTCGACCAGGACGCCATTGGCGATTGCCAGTGCGCCGACAGCAGCAAACGATGTTGCGTGCGAGCCTTGGAACAGATCGATCAGGGGGCTCTCACCACCGCGGCCCGCAAATACCAGGGCCGCCGCTACCACGACGTAGAGCAGCGTACTGACCAAGATTGCGCCGACAATGCTGTATGGCACCGTGCGGCGCGGGTCCTTAGCTTCCTCCGCCATATTGGCCAGGCTTTCAAAGCCGATAAAGGCGAAGAACGCAATGAAGGCGCCGGCCGCGACGCCTTGCCATGCGGTAAAGCTCGACGGCACCATGTCCGCGAAATCTATGGCGGGCACAGCGAGGAACCCTACCCCGGCGGCAACAGCCAGCCCTAGTATCTCGACTGCACCAATGGCAGCAGCGAACCCGATGCTCTCCCGCACACCCGCGATGGCCAGTAGCGTAAAGATTGCCACCATCACTGAGATCAAGGCCGTCGGCGGCAGGCCGATTAGCAGGGAGAGGTAGTGGACCGCACCGCTTGCAATCGAGGCGGCAGCGATCGCGACCGCAAGCGTCAAGGCGACCCCGGTCAATTGTGCCGCGCGATCCGAGCCGAACCCTTGTTTAACGTAGGCGACGGCGCCGGAAGCTTCCGGAAACCGGCTGGCCAACTCCGCGTAGCACAGGCCGGTCAAGGCGGCGACGATCCCCGCGAAAAGGAACGACATCGGCGCCGCCGCGCCGGCCCGGCCAATCACCGACGCGATCGCGACGTAAATTCCCGCTCCTACGATTACGGCGAGCCCGTATAGGAGGAGCGGCCCTACGGTGAGGGAACGCCGTAGGGCGACCGGCGGGTGCGTCGGATCACCCTCGATCGTCAACGCGGCACCCCTCATGGACGTTCATACTTACTCACCTGTTCCGGCACCGATTGAATTTATTTAGCTTCCGCGAACGCGCCAAAACACTCATTGATCCAACGCAATCCCGAGCGAAGATCACAATCTAAAATCATGCTTTGGCGATACATCTTACAATTCAGAGGTGGAGCATGTACCAGCATATTCTCATCCCGACCGATGGGTCAGAGCTAGCGGACCATGCTGTGACGCATGGGTTGTCGCTGGCAAAATCCGTAGCAGCGAGGGTATCTGTGATCGTGGTTGAAGCCCCATTCGACTACGGCGCCATTACAGCTTCGAATGTGAGGCAGATTCCTGATGCAATTAGCAAACACACTGAAGAGATCAAGCGCCATGCCACAAGCGTGTTAGAACGCGCTTCGGAAGCAGCCAAGCTAGCTTGCGTGTCCTACGACACAATTCAGGTAGAGGACGCGCAACCTTATGAAGCCATAATCAAGGCGGCCAACGAAAGGGGCTGCGATCTCATCGTCATGGCATCCCACGGACGGAGCGGACTATCAGCTGTTTTTCTCGGCAGTGTCACAAACAAGGTTCTGACGCATACGAAAACTCCGGTACTGGTTTGTCACTGAACGCGGCAGTTAGCGACAGGAGTTTTTTACTGCGGTTGGATTGGTCGCTTACTGCTGAGAAACAATGCAAAATTCCGACACCCTGTTGGCGGTAATTTCTGTGTAATGCGCTGGGAATAGCGATGATCATTACAAGCAAGGGCAGCAACGGTAGAGCGACCCTTGTCATGGCCTCGATGTAGGCGAATTTGCCGTCGGTAATGATTGTAGAAATGTGCTGGTCGGCGGCTACGGCTGCGGCCTGGTTGTTCTCGCGAACGTGAAGCGCTCTGAAGCGCGGATTTTATGATCTTGCCATTGGCGTTGCGACCTTGATGCCTGCGTATTACCTGCCACGGCGGCCAGCCCCCAGGCCTCCCCTTTTCTCCGGTCGGCCTCGGTCCAGCAGACCGGCTGCCAGTCCGGTGCCAAGATAAGGCGGGCCCCGGAGTTCGCCAATTCCACCCGGTTTCCTGCCGGCTCCCAAACATAAAGAAAGAACGTGCCCTGAATGGCGCGCTTGTGCGGGCCGGTCTCGATATGCACACCGTGTTGAAGAAAGATGTGGCGCAGGCCAAGTTGTTTTTTCTATTGCCGCTCAAGGGGAACAAGTTTAATAACTTCCGATAACGCTTCTTCTCGGAAGTTATTATGGGGGACGAAATCTTGTCAGCAAACGCACTTACGGTCATCGGCGACAACGGTCAGCTCCCCTCACCCATCGAGAATGACCTCGATCGGGCCGCCGACTACGCCCGGGCTGAAAAGTCACCGGCGACGCAGAAGGCGTACTGGAAGGATTTTGAGCTCTTCGGATTGTGGTGTCAGGACCGCAACGCAGATTTGCTGCCGGCAGCCCCGGAAACAGTTGCGGCGTATCTGGCATACGAGGCTGCCCGCGGTACCAAGCCCTCGACCATCGGCCGGCGCTGCGCAGCCATCCGTTACGTTCACAGCCTCGGCGGCCACCCCAACCCGACGGCCGACGAACGGGTCAAGGCCGTGGCGCGCGGGATCCGGCGAACCCATGGCACGGCACCGCGGCGCACGGCGCCGGCGACCGCGGATCGCATCATCGCCATGGCTCCGCGGACCGATACCGATCTGACGGCACTTCGAGACCGCGCGCTGCTGTTGCTGGGCTTTGCCGGCGCCTTCAGGCGTTCGGAATTGGTGGCGCTGGATCTCAGCGACATCGAGGAGCTCTCGGAAGGCCTTCGCGTAACCATCCGACGGGGCAAAACTGATCAGGAAGGAAACGGTGAGGTCATTGCGATTGTCCGGGGCCACGTCGCTTGCCCTGTAGCAGCCCTCCAGGCGTGGCTAGGGGCCGCAAACATCACCGAGGGGCCGATCTTCCGCTCTATCCGCAGGGGCGGCCACGTACAGCCCGCGCGCCTTACTGACCGCTCCGTCGCCAACATCGTCAAGACACATGCCGGGCGCGCCGGCCTGGATCCCACGCTCTACTCAGGCCATTCGTTGCGCTCGGGCTTCCTGACGAGCGCCGCGAAGGGAGGCGCATCACTGTTCAAGATGATGGCCACCAGCCGACACAGGTCTACTGATACGCTGGCCGGGTACATCCGCGATCAGGAACTCTTCAAGGATCACGCTGGCTCCCGGTTGCTTTAATTGCCGTGGAATACAGGCCGACGTTGAGGCAGTTCGGAACTCCATGAGCCACCGGGCACACTGCCCCGCCGGGCCTTGGGGCCAGGCGCTGCGGTCGGCTCGCCGCGGTTACAAAGAGGCGGGGTACTGGATGTTCTCCCAGGACTCGAAAAACACTGACACAAATGTCGATACGGCCTGAAATTGCTCTCGTAGTGACTTCGTAAACACTACGACCTCGATGCCCAGGAGAAGTATTTCCTTCAGTATTTTAAACGGTTTTTTGGAATCTGTTAGATTTTCTTCTCGCCCAAAACACGATTCTTATCATGCAAAGGTGCACGCGCGTCCGGTTGCCCGGGCCGGAACCGCGGCAATCTCGGTGAGGCGATGTGGCTACCGCAAGTGGCTATGCACGATAAAGCGAACCCCTTCTCTGGCATGGCAATAAATGTGCGGCTCCTTGAATTCGACAGCTTCTTTCTGCAACTACAGACCGATCACGAGCTTATGGCGCGCGCCGATCGGCCGCCCTGCATCCCGTATTGATCTTGCCAAGACAGCGGCCCATTCTAGAGATGAACGGGAGCAAGACCATGCCCGCTGGCGCCGTCACCTATTGTCTGATCGGCCTAGCCGTGGCCGCGGCAACGCTTCCTGCCGCGCGCGCCGAAGAACCCTTGCATCGTATCCTGTCTGCCAAGGACGGCGCTAGCATCTGCTATCACCGCCTCTACGATACCGATCATCTCCGCCGTAATCCGCGCCAGCAGACCACGGAGGCGTTGCTGTCGTTCAAGTACGACGGAAAGGACGGCACGCATATCGAGCGCATCATGCTGACGCGGCGCGGCAGACAGCCTGTTTTGTACATCGCCGGCTCCTGCGTTTGGAGCGAGACGGCGAATGTCGACACGTCCGGCAACCTTATGATCAAGAGCTTCGGCAAGAATGCCGGTTACGGCTGCATCGCCCTCACCACTCCCGGGTCAGCCGAGGAAGGCGGTGTTCTGCTGATCGACCTCGCCGCCGACGGCAAGGCGCTGACGCTTCATCTCGACAGTCCGATCTACGCACATCGCGGCAGCGATAAGCGCGGAGTTGGAGACTACCTCAAGCTCGGCCCCGCGGATCGCGTGTTCCGGCTGACGCGCACCGAGGCGGCGGCCTGCCGCGCGCTGGAGGAGAACCTGCCGGATTTGCCATGAGACACAACCATCGATGTAGTCGGCGCGCTTCACTTGCCCGCGCGTCCCCGCGTTGCGGTACGATAATGCGGCCTTTTTGTGAAGCTGATCGCGGATTTTCGTCCGTTCGACTTGCCGGATGGCCAGGGTGATGACCTTGGTTCAAATGTCGTGTTTCGCTCATCCAGCTTAGTCGCACGTCCTAAGGGCTTGGGTCCCCGAATGAACAGCCTGAAATTTTCACCATGGCATACTTGATAAACACCAACTACTTTGGAGGATTCCGCAGTAAACTACCGCCAATATTAGCTTTATACGATTATGTAGCCTTCGAGACTCTGCAGAATACGATTATGAGCTCAGGGAAATGCGCTTCTCCGGGAGTTCTGACTCTGGATTCAGCAAGGCTGTCGGCGGCATCATAAAACAGGAGCAGCGGCGTGACCACGTTCTCAAAATGGGCATATAGCGGGCCAGCATGCGCTGCTCGGGCGCGGGGGAACACTTTAGCTTCTCCAAGGCATCAGTAGGCGCCAATTGAAGGAGACCATATGTCCAACCGAAACGATGACCGGAAGGACGACGACCCGCGCGCAGGTAGCAGCTTGGTGCGAATGCTTGTCGTCGGGCTCGGGTTGATCGTGGTTGGCATGATCGTAGCCCTGGCGATCAGCTAGATTTAACCAGGCAGTCACCAGTCATTCCTTCTTGCGGAGGCGGTGTTTCCACAGGCGGCCGTTTAAATTGGCGGTTGCTAGACGCCATCCGCGGCGTCTGCCATGCGACCCGTTACAGGAGTGGAAATGGCAAAAAAGAAACGCAAAGCTATAAAGCGAGTCGCTTGGACAAAGTCCGACGAGCGGGCACTTAAGTCGCATTCTAGAAACAAGACGCCCGTCGAGAGAATCTCTAAACAGATGAAGCGGACGGTGGCCGCCTTGCGTCAAAGAGCTTTCGGCCTTGGCATACCACTTGGTCATCGCCGCTAAGCAGCGCCTACGCGAGTGTCCCGTAATCTCGGCGCTACGGATCGGCTGCTACCCGCACGCAGTGCGCGGCATGCGACGGAACATTTCGGCGGAAGAGGGATTTTCAGGGTTGGAGGTGAGCCATGGCCATTCCTACAACCCGCGAACGAGTCCCTGCACACACCGCCGAAAGCGTGAACCGGCGGATTGAACGCCAAGCGGAGGAACGGGTCGCGACCGCTGCTCCGTCCGATATCGATAATCGCCTGAAACAGCTCGATGTTGAATGGGACATCGAGCGGGCAATCGAGATGAACGCCTCGGCGCTGGCCTTTATTGGTGTAGCGTTGGGGTATTTCGTAAGCCCGTACTGGCTCGCGCTGCCGGCGCTCGTGACCGCATTCTTATTTCAGCACGCAGTCCAGGGATGGTGCCCGCCCGTTCCCGTTTTGCGTCGCTTCGGCTTCCGCACCGTTTATGAAATCGATCGGGAACGCTACGCTCTGAAGGCATTGCGCGGAGATTTTGCGAGCCTTTCTATGAGCGCGGACAAGGCAGAGGCCGCTTGGCTGGCAGCACGCCCCGATTAGTCGCTTTGCTGACCTCGATCGGGCCGGTGAATACGCCCGCGCCGGAGGCCCCACCACGTGCCGGCTACCGGAAGGACTTCGAACTGCTCGGGCTGGGGTGTTAAGACGCGACGCAGATTTGCTGCCGGCAGCCCCGGAAACGTTTGCGGCGTTTTTGGCTTACGAAGCCGCCGCGGCGTCAAGCCATCGGTCGGCGCTGCGCAGCCGTCCGGCACGTTCACCAGTCTCGGAGGCCACCAACCTCCATGGCTCGGCACCGCGGCCCACGGCGCCGACGACAGCGGATCGCATTATCGCCCTAGCTCCGCGTACCGATACCGATCTGACGGCACTTCGTGACCGCGCCTTGCTGTTGCTGGGCTTTGCCGGCGCCTTCCGGCGTTCCGAATTGGTAGCGTTGGATCTCGGCGATATTGAAGTGGCCTCCGAGGGCCTTCGCGTAACCGTCGGACAAAAACGATCAGGAAGGAAATGGTGAGGTCATTGCAATTCGTCGCATGCCCCGTAGCAGCCCTCCAGGAGTGGCTAGAGCCGCAACATCACAGAGGGCCTATCTTCCGGTCTATCGGCCGGCGGGCCACGTGCAGCCCGGACGCCTTACAGACCGCTCCGCCGCAAAAATCCTCAAGACACATGATGCCGGGCGCGCCGGCCTGGATCCCACGCTTCTACTCAAGCCACTCGTTGCGCTCGGGCTTCGTGACCAGCGCCGCGACAGGAGGCGCAGCTGTTGAAGCGGAGGGTCACTAGCCGACCCAGGTCCACGGATACGCAGTCGCCGCCACGGTTTCGCGCACCGGCGTTACAGCCTCGGCATATCATTGCCCGCCGAACATCGTCCACGGTGTACCGTAATACTCGTAAACCTTCTTGCCGCGGGCTTGATCGCTCCAGTCCCAATCGGTGTCGTTCGTGTATCTCGGGGCACCCTCTAACTGCTGCTTAGAAATGTTGGTGCGATAGCCGCCGAGGGCCGTGTCATAGGTCAGGCTTGCCCACGGGACCGGATAGTGGTCATGGCCCATCCCGAGGAACCCACCGAAAGCCAGTACGGCATAAGAGACTTTGCCGCTCCGCTTGTTGATCATGACTCGCTCAATGGAGCCTACCTTTTCGTCGCCAGCGCCGTACACATCCGTACCTTCGACCTTGTCGCTGCCGATAAGGTCGTGGGTTTCGCTGTTCTCTGCCATGAATCCATCCTCCTGAATGTGCGCAACAGAAGCACACCTTATTGTTAACCGCCGTCTCGGGCTTCCGTTCCGCCGCCGAGTCGCCCGGCGGGCCGTTTCAGCTAGGCTCCGTTATGCCGACCTCTTCGGAGCTCCGTGAGCCGGCCGGGCACACCTGCCCCACCCTGCTGGGCTACCTCGGTCGACTGCGGCAGCGGTGTAACCTTGGTTACAGATCGCCGGCGGCGGGGAGCACGAATTGCTCTCCAGGACTCGATAAACACAGGCACAAATATCCAAAAGGCCTGAAATTGCTCTCGTACTAACTGCATAAACACATAGATATTCGCCGCTCAGGAGAAATATTCTTGCAATGTTTCCAACGTTTTTTGGAAGCCGTTAAATTTTCTCCTCGCGCGAAACACGACTTTTGTTCTGCATGATGCACACGCGGTCGGCTGCCCGCAGGCCTGGCCCTTTGCCTCAGGCAGTGAATGCCTCGGTAAGGCGACGTGGTTACGCTCATGTGGTTACGTCATGTGGTTACGTCATGTGGTTACGTCATGTGGTTACGTCATGTGGTTACGCATGTGGTTACGCTCATGTGGTTACGCTCCAAACCGGTGAATTAAGTGATAGTCGCCGGTGAATCTCTCGGGACCCCTCTGGACATTTCCCGTTGACGGGCTAAGTGTTGCCAATCGTTGTCCTCGTCCGCGCAAGACGTGCGGGATCCTTGGAAAGGGATTCCCGTTACCATGCGCTCCCACCTCCTCCACACTACCGCCACCAGCAATGACGTTGCTTCAGAGCAGCGAGCCGCTGACCGACATGTAAACGGCGCCACTCCGCTGCAGCGCCTTGCGTACAGCGTTGCCGAGGCCGCGAAGGTAAGCGGCCTTTCGCGCTCCAAGCTTTACGAGTTGATGAGCAGCGGCGAACTCCAGTCGCTCAAAATTTCCGGCAGGCGCCTCGTAAGGCATACCGACCTCCTTTCGCTCCTGAAGATGGGAGCGGAGTAATGGTGGCTCTTCCCCGGCATCATTCGCATCGGACTGAACCGCACACCGCTTGTGCTAACCGGCCGACCAGTATGGAGGTCTTCTCTATCCGCTGTTGGGCGAGGTCGCGCCTCTGGGCAGAAGGCGAACTATCGCTGCACGACGCGGTTGATGCCTTGCAGGAGTTCGCCGAACGCACGGGCGTTGTGGCCCTCATCGGTCAGGATGCGGTCCAGGCGCTCATGGCGGCTGAGTTCGGAGCGTGCCGATGCTGAAAGCTCCTGCGCTCGCAGAGACCAATTCCGCCCTCGACACAAAAGTGATCCAACTGGATTCCCTGCGGCCGCCCGCGTTTACGGACGAGTCTCTTGCCCTCAAATTTGCCGAACGCCACGCCGCGAACCTCCGCTTCGTGGCCGCGCAGGGCAAATGGTATATTTGGACCGAATACCGGTGGCAGCAGGACGAAACCCTCCTCGCTTTCGACATGGTTCGCGCAACCTGCCGCCAGGCATCAGCAGAATGCGACCGTCAAGGGATCGCAAAGACACTGGCCAGCTCTAAAACCGTCGCTGGGGTCGAGCGGCTGGCGAAATCAGATCGCCGGCTTGCCGCCTCAGTCGACCAGTTCGACGCCAACCCGATGCTGCTCAATACGCCGGGCGGGGTCGTGGAGCTCAGGACCGGTGCGACTCGTCCCCATCGGCCGGAGGATTATCTCACCCGCGTCACTTCCGTGCCACCCGAAGGAGATTGTCCAACGTGGATCGGGTTCTTGGACCGCGCCTGCGGGCACGATCCGGAACTCATTACGTTTCTGCAACGGATCGCCGGATATGCCCTGACCGGTAGCACCGACGAACAAGCGCTATTCTTTCTTTTCGGCCTTGGGGCTAACGGCAAGAGCGTCTTCATCAACACCATCGCCGGCATTCTCGGTGACTATCACCGCACTGCCGCCATGGAGACCTTCACGGCGTCCTCGGTTGAGCGGCATCCGACCGACTTGGCGGGGCTGCGCGGCGCCCGCCTTGTAACCGCGGTTGAGACCGAAGAAGGTCGCCGCTGGAATGAAAGCAGGATCAAAACCTTGACCGGCGGCGACAAGATCGCCGCGCGGTTCATGCGGCAGGACTTCTTCGAATTCGTGCCGCAATTCAAGCTCGTCATCGCGGGCAACCATAAGCCTGGGCTGCGGTCGGTGGATGAGGCGATCCGCCGTCGCTTCAACCTCGTGCCCTTTCGCGTAACCATCCCGCCCGAGGAACGCGATGGAGCGCTTGGAAACAAGCTCAAGGCTGAGTGGCCGGGCATCTTGCGTTGGATGATTGCTGGGTGCCTCGAATGGCAGCAGAAGGGCCTCTGCCCGCCCGCGGCGGTCACCCAAGCTACGAGCGAGTACCTCGAATCCGAGGATGCACTCTCGGCCTGGATCGACGACTGCTGCGAGCGCGATTCCCGGGCCCAGACGCCGTCAGCTGACCTGTTCGCATCTTGGTCGGGCTGGTCGGAGCGGGCCGGCGAGGCGAAGTGGACGATGAAGTGGTTTATCCAGAAACTGGAAGATCGGAATTTCCAGCGGTATCGCAAGAATTCGGAGCGCGGGATCGCAGGACTTCGACTCTTGGCATTCCGATGACCGGCTCGTCAGCGCACGGTGACACATGTGACACAAGGCCAGATAATCGACGTTACGAGCCCGTGAACGGTCCAAATACAGACACGTGTCATATGTGTCACCAGATCAATTCCGTGGGGCGCCCCGTTGCCGGCAAGGTTATGGGCCGGCCGTCTGACTACGACAGCAACTGTGGCTACGAAAGTCATCGCGATCATGGGGAAGGGATATTCGCTCACCGCCGCCGCCGCGAAGATGAGCGTCCACAGGGCGACAATCTACAGTTGGGCCGAACCTACACCGACGTTTGCGACGCCCTCCGGGTTCTGAAATGGGAGCGAGACCTGCATGAGGCTAAGGACACAGCTACCGTGCGGCTTGCATGCTCAAAATTGCAGATCCGAAGGAATGGAATAGCAGCCCAATCCTAAGCGTCGGAGTCAGGGCAAAATAGCGTAACCAATTTGGATCGGGGTTGGTCGGCTGAACGCTCTGCGCTAAGACCTGCCGGCGGCCTGCTAGCGCCATGCTAGCCTCCGGCGCAGCCTCCCTGCGACCCGCTGGTGCTCCTTGTACCAGCACTATTAGGCCACTAGCCTGCCGCCTACATATTGTGTTGACCGATCAGGGGCGCGAACCCACTTGACTACGGGGGTACTGACTAAATGCTGACGGGCGATCTTCGATCCAAAATTGACGCGGTCTGGAATGCCTTCTGGGCGGGCGGCATCGCCAATCCGCTCGAGGTGATCGAGCAGATCACCTACCTGCTGTTCATGCGCGGCCTCGACGAGGCCCACACGCTTGAGGAGCGCAAGGCCACCCGGCTCGGCAAGCCGGTGGAGCGGCGCATCTTCCCGGAGGGCAAGGACGGCATCGGCAAGAATGGCGGCGTCGCCTATGAGGACATGCGCTGGTCGCGGCTGAAGAATCAGGACCCGGCGACCATGTTCGCCACCGTCTCCGAACACATCTTCCCCTTCCTGCGCACCATGGCTGACGCGGACACGGCCCATGCCACCCATATGAAAGGCGCCCGCTTCACCATTCCGACGCCGACGCTGCTGGCTAAGGTGGTCGACCTTCTCGCTGATATTCCGATGGAGGACCGCGATACCAAGGGCGACCTCTACGAGTACATGCTGGGCAAGATCGCGACCGCCGGACAGAACGGACAATTCCGCACGCCGCGCCACATTATCGCGCTGATGGTCGAAATGATGGCGCCGACGCCGAAAGACGTGATCTGCGATCCGGCCTGCGGCACCTGCGGCTTCCTGGTCGCAGCAGGCGAATACCTGCGCGTCAACCATCCCAAAATGTTCCAGGTGAAGGAAAGCCGAGACCATTTCCACGAGGAGATGTTTCATGGCTTCGACTTCGACGGCACGATGCTGCGCATCGGCTCGATGAACATGACGCTGCACGGCGTCGATAATCCCGACATCCGCTACAAGGATTCGCTGGCGCAGGAGCATGCTGGCGACGAGGATCGCTATTCGCTGGTGCTGGCCAATCCGCCCTTCGCCGGCTCGCTCGACTACGAGACGACGGCGAAAGACCTGCTTGCCATCGTTAAGACCAAGAAAACTGAGTTGCTGTTCATGGCGCTTTTCCTAAAGCTGCTGAAGCCCGGCGGGCGCGCGGCGGTGATCGTGCCGGACGGTGTGCTTTTCGGCTCCTCCAAGGCACACAAGGAAATCCGCCGCATGTTGGTCGAGGATCACAAACTCGACGGAATCGTCAAGCTGCCGTCCGGCGTGTTTCGGCCCTATGCCGGCGTCTCGACCGCGATCGTTCTGTTCACCAAGACCAATTCAGGTGGCACCGATCAGGTCTGGTTCTACGATTGCGAGGCCGATGGTTTTTCGCTCGACGACAAGCGCAACGCTCTGCTGCCACGGGAGAAGATCGAACGCCAAGCTCACCGACGACGAGCATGCCAAAAACAATCTTCCTGACATTACTTCGCGCTGGAAGCAGCGTAGCGAGGTCGAGCGCAAGCGCCTGCGAACCGCACAGAGCTTTTGCGTGCCAAAAGCTGAGATCGCCGCAGCCGGCTATGATCTCTCGATCAATACTTACAAAAAAGTGGTCCACGAGGCGAAAACACACCGTCCTCCGAAGGAAATTATTGCGGAACTGAAATCCCTCGAACATGAGATCGCCGACGGCCTGGATGAGCTGGAAAGAATGCTGTGAACATTCGAACACCTCGCATGCAGGAAATCTGCGACATTCGGAGCGGAGGGACCCCATCGCGTTCCCATGCATCGTTTTATGGAGGCAACATTCCTTGGGCAAAAATTAGTGACATAGAACGCGCAAATGGCGTTTTAACGAATACCGAAGAAAGCATCACCCCGGCAGGGCTAGAGGCCATCCGTGGCAGGCTCTTTGACGCCGGCACGTTGTTGTTCGCAATTTACGGGTCCATCGGAAAGATGGCGTTCGCCGGTCTCCCCCTTGCCACCAATCAAGCGATACTTGGTCTTGCTTTCCGAGAAGGGTGCGGCGCCTTTCCGCGATATGTCTATCATTGGCTCTCTGCGAACAACGCTCGATTTCTCGGCGATGGCCAGGGCATCGCACAAAAAAACTTGTCTGCGCGCTATTTACGTGAATTAGAAATTCCGCTCCCGCCGCTCGAAGAGCAGCGGCGGATCGCGGCGATCCTGGACAAGGCGGATGAACTGCGACGCAAGCGCAAGCGGGCCCTCGGCTTGCTTGATAGCCTGACCCAGTCGATCTTCCGCGAGATGTTTGGAGACCCTCATGAAAATTCACATCGAAATCCTGTCATCGAGGTTGGCAGAGTAACAACTTGTATTGTTCCAGGACGCGACAAACCGAAGTCTTTTACGGGCTCGATTCCATGGGTCACCACTGCCGAGTTAAGCCGGAAAGGCTATACATCGGCTGATTGCGCCCTGTTAGGGCTGACGGAAGCGGAAATTGCGGCGGTTAAGGCAAGAGTCGTCCCCGCACAAAGTGTACTGATGACATGCGTCGGCGATCTAGGGGTTGTGTCGATTGCCAAGGTACCCATGGTAATCAATCAACAGCTTCATTCATTCCAATGCTCAAATCGGATTATTCCCGAATATTTGATGCACGCGTTAAGCTATCAAACTGAATATATGCGTGGTCGGGCTACGCAAACGACGCTTCCATACATGAACAAGACGGTTTGCAACTCCATCCCCATTCAGTTGCCGCCTATCGACAGCCAAATGCTCTTTAGGCAGCAAGTTCAGCAGATTGATAGAAAATTGCGTCAGATGACTCGATTTGGAGAGAAGACCGAAGAATTGTTCTTTTCCTTGCAATCTAGAGCTTTTTCCGGCCAACTCTAACCATCCCATGACCAACTTCACCTTCCTCGCAGCCGAATTCCCTGCCGTGCACGAGGCAGCGGTGGAGGCGGAACGTCAGGCCAGCGTGTCGCCGACAGCGGCGGCATTCTTCGCCGGCAAGGCGGTCGAGATCGCGGTGAAATGGGCCTTCCGCGCCGACCCAAATTTGAAGCTGCCTTATCAGGACAATATTGCCGCACTCTTGCACGAGCCAAGCTTCCGTCGCGCCGCGGGCGAAGCCGTGTTCGCCAAGGCCAAATACATCAACTCGCTGCGCAACCGCGCGGTGCACGAGGAGAAGAAGACGAGCCCCGGCGACGCCGTCGGAGCCGTCAAGGAGCTGTTTCACGTCTGCTTCTGGTTTGCCCGCACCTATGCGCGCAAGGGCAAGCCTGCCGATGGTCTCGTCTTCGATCCTGCGGTGCTGTCGCGCCGTGACGATGTCCTGAAACGGACCTTCGACTATGTGAAGGCGCAGCAGGCCGAACTGGAAGCCAAGAACGGCGAACTGGCCAGATTGCTCGCCGACCAGAAGACCCTCGACGATGAGCTGAAACAACTCCGTGCCCAGGTTGCCGCGGCGCGCAAGGCGGCCGAAGCACAGCCCGACGCCCACAACTACAACGAGGCCGAGACCCGCGACCGCTATATCGACCTGCTGTTGCGCGAGGCCGGCTGGACGCTCGACAAGCCGGACGATCTCGAATTTCGGGTCGAACGTATGCCGAACAATGAGGGCGTCGGCTTTGTCGATTACGTGCTGTGGGGCGCTGACGGCAAGCCTCTCGGCATTGTCGAAGCCAAGCGCACCCGCAAGGATGCGCGGCAAGGCCAGCAGCAGGCGAAGCTGTACGCCGATTGCCTGGAGGCGCGCTACGGCCAGCGCCCGGTCATCTTCTATTCCAATGGTTACGAGCACTGGATCTGGGACGACACGCGTTACCCGCCACGCCAGATCGGCGGCTTCTATAAGCGCGACGAGCTGGAGCTTCTGATCCAGCGCCGCGCCGGCCGGAAGACTTTGGCCGAGACCAGGATCAATACAGCGATAGCCGGGCACAAGCGGCCCTATCAGCAGCGCGCCATCCGCTCCATTGTGAAGCATTTCGAGCAGGACGGCGAGCGCAAGGCGCTACTTGTTATGGCGACTGGCTCGGGCAAACGCGGACGGTGATCGCGCTGGCCGACCTGTTAATGCGGGCCGGCTGGGTTAAGCGCGTGCTGTTCCTCGCCGACCGCGTCGCGCTGGTGAATCAGGCCGCCGGCGCCTTCAAAGCCCATCTACCGGATTCGGCGCCGGTCAATCTGGTTACGGAGCGGACCAGCGAGGGGCGCGTCTTTCTCTCGACCTACCCGACGATGATGAACCTGATCGACGGCAAGCAGGAGGGCCAAGTCAAATTCGGCCCCGGCCATTTCGATCTGATCGTGATCGACGAGGCGCATCGCTCGGTCTACCAACGCTTCCGCGCCATCTTCGAGTACTTCGATTCTTTCCTGGTGGGGCTGACGGCGACGCCGAAAGACGAAGTCGACAAGAACACCTATTCGCTGTTCGACCTCGAAGACGGCGTGCCGACCGACGCCTATTCGCTCGACGAAGCGATCGCCGACGGCGTCCTGGTGCCGCCGAAGGCGACCTCGGTGCCGCTGAAGATCGTCCGTTCCGGCCTGCGCTACGATGACCTGACTGCTGAGGAAAAAGACCAATGGGACATGCTGGAATGGGGCGAAGAGGAAATCCCCGACAGCGTCGATGCCGCGGAGGTCAACAAACGGCTGTTCAATGAAGATACCGTTGATCTGGTGATCGCCCATTTGATGACCCATGGGGTCAAGGTCGAGGGCGGCGACCGGCTCGGCAAGACCATCGTTTTTGCGAAGAACCAAGCGCATGCCTTGTATATCGAAGAACGGTTCAGTGCCGCCTACCCCAACCTCGCGGGACATTTCGCCCGCGTCATCACCCATCAGACCGGGGCCTATGCGCAGACCCTGATCGACGACTTCTCGAAGAAGGCGAAAGCGCCACACATCGCTATCTCGGTCGACATGCTAGATACCGGCATCGACGTGCCGGAGGTCGTGAACCTCGTCTTCTTTAAACAGGTTCGTTCCAAGACCAAGTTCTGGCAGATGATGGGGCGCGGCACTCGCCTCTGCGAAGATCTGTTCGGACCCGGCCAGGACAAGGAGTTTTTCCGCGTCTTCGACTACTGCCAGAACCTCGAATTCTTCGGCGCCAACCCGGAGATGAAAGACGCCAGCACTGCTAAGTCGCTGTCGACGCGGCTGTTCGCGGCCCGGCTCGATCTGGTGCGTGCGCTCGACGAGAAGCACGCCAAGCCCGGGGGCTTTGCTGCCGGCGAACAGGCGCCTGACGGCGACGCCCCCCCCGAGCGAGGACGACATCCGCGCCGACGCGTTGAAGACGCTTCAAGAGGTGGTCGCCGGGCTCAACCGCGACAACTTCATCGTCCGCCAGCATCGCCGCGCGGTCGAGAAATATGAAAAGCCGGAAGCGTGGAAGACCCTCGACAACGAGACCCGCGACGAGCTGCTCGACGAGATCGCACCGTTGCCCTCGGCCAGGGGATTCGGCACCGAAGAGGCCAAGCGTTTCGACTTGCTGATGTTCTCGCTGCAACTGGCCCTGTTAAAAGGGTCGAAGCGTTTCGGGGCGTTGAAAAAGCAGCTTATGGAGATCGCCGCGGCACTGGAGAGCCAGACTGGCATTCCATCGATCGCGCACCAGGCCGAGCTGCTTGAGGAGATCCAGACCGACCAATGGTGGGAAGGCGTAACCGTCCCGATCCTCGAATTTATCCGGTTACGCCTGCGAGATCTCGTGCAGCACATCGAGAAATCAAAGAAGGCGGTGGTCTTTTCAAATTTTGCCGACGAAATCGGCGAAGGTGTCGAGCACGAGCTGCCTCAGGTCGGCGAGGCGGACTTTGCCCGCTTCAAAGCCAAGGCCCGGCATTTCCTGAAAGCACACGAGGATCACATCGTGCTGCACAAACTGCGGCAGGGCCGCCCATTGACGCCAACCGACCTCGGCGAGCTTGAAAAGATGTTGCTCGACGCCGGCATCGGAGAACCCGACGACATCACGCGGGCGCGGGAGGCAAGCCAGGGATTTGGGCGATTCGTGCGCTCGCTGATCGGGCTCGATCGCACAGCGGTCCAGGAAGCCTTCGGAGATTTCCTCTCCAGCGGTAGCGCTACGGCCGCGCAGATCGAATTCATCAACATGGTTGTCGAGCAACTCACCGATCAGGGCATCATGGCGCCGGAGTTGCTCTACGCGTCACCGTTCACGGATATTGCCCCGACCGGGCCCGAGGCCGTGTTCGGTGATGAAAGAGCCAATACGCTTTTTGAGCGGATTCAGTCGTTCAACAAGAGCGCGGTTGCCTAGTGATTTTCCTGCCTGCCTAAACATGTCTTATCCGGTCGGCTCGTTAACGGCGGCAAACCATCGTTCTTGCCGCTACTCGGCAGCCTCCTGCAACTTCTCCGCCGCGCCCTTGGTGGCGATCGCGCCCGCGCTGCGCCACTCATCTAACTGGTCCGCCCACACCTGCATCATCGCACGACGCTCATCCCAGTACTCAGCTGCGTGAGTGTACGCCCGTCGAACGGAATTCTGTTCTTGGTGAGCCAACTGCCGCTCGATCGCGTCGGCGTTCCACTGACCCATTTCATTGAGTTGGACTGCTGCGGTAGACCGAAACCCATGGGCAGTCACATCGTCTTTGCCGTAACCAAGCCGGCGTAGAGCCGCATTCAATGTGTTTTCCGAAATCGGTCTCGCGAAACTTCGCACGGACGGAAATAGGAACCGGCCGGCGCCAGTGATAGTTTGAAGGCTCCGCAAGATCGCAATGGATTGTCGCGCTAGCGGGACTCGATGAGGTAGCCTCATCTTCATTTTCTCGGCTGGGATGCGCCACTCCGCAGCGTCCAGATCGATTTCGGCCCACTCTGCATGTCGCAGTTCTCCAGGGCGGACAAATACGAATGGCGCAAGCCTCAGCGCTGCCAAGGTCGCTGGATGACCGTCGTATCCGTCAATGGCTCGCAACAGCGCACCGATGGCCGCCGGATCCGTGACTGCGGACCGATGCTTCACCTTCGGCGCGGTAAGTGCCCCCCGGAGATCGGTCGAAGGGTCCCGCTCCGCGCGACCAGTCGCAATGGCGTATCGAAATACTTGGCCACATGTGCTTCGGAGGCGACGCGCCGTTTCGTAGCGCCCCCGCGCTTCGACACGACGCAGGGCGCTCAGGAGTTCGGGCGGACCGATTTCAGTGAGCGGCCGCTCTCCGATAACGGGATAGGCCAGTTCAAGAAGCCACTTTGTCTTGTTGAGTGTCGCCTCGGCTCGGCCTTCGCGCCGGAGCTTGTCGAGCCATTCGTCTCCTACGGCCCGGAATGTATTTTTGTGTGCAATCTCCGAGGCGATCTTGTCGAGCTTCCGCTGGGCGGCCGGATCTGTGCCGCTAGCAATCTGCTTTTTAGCTTTGTCTTTTTTCGCGCGCGCTTCGGCAAGAGAGACCGTAGGATAGACGCCAAAGGCCAAAGTGCCTCGCTTCCCAAGCCAGCGATAATCCATCCGCCAGTAGCGGGCGCCATCGGGTCGGACGAGCAGATACAGCCCTCCGCCGTCCGAGAGCTTGTAGGGCGCTTCCCGCGGTTTCGCTGTCCGAACGGCCAAATCAGTCAACGGCATGACGGTATCTCATCCCTGACGGTACACGGCGGTACCGTCACTTGTACCGTCAGGATCGCTGGATGCCAATGGATCGACGTGGACTACGTCGGACAAATAGGCTTATTATTCAAGGAAATAGCAAAGAGAAAAGATTGTGCTGGACTGGGGTGGACGGTAAATGGTGCCCAGGGCCGGAATCGAACCAGCGACACTGCGATTTTCAATCGCATGCTCTACCAACTGAGCTACCTGGGCGCCGAGTGACGAACGGCATGCCGCTCGCGGACTTCACGCGGCCCCGTTGGCGGGGGCGCGTCCCGAACCGCGCCGCCCCGAGGGGACAGCCGGTCCAAGTGGGCGCGTTATAAAGGGTCGATTCCGGGCTGTCCAGAACGCGCAACGGCTTCAATAATCTGGCGGTTTCCGGCCGGACGGCGGCGGAACCCGGCCTGCCCGGCGCCGCTCAGGCGTCGAGGCCCAGTGCGGCGCGAAACCGCTGCTTCAGCGCCACGCCATCGCGCAGCGGCAGCACCCGCGGCGGGTCGTCGGCGGCGATCTGGACCCGGGCGAACAGCGTCTCGCTGAAACAGGTCAGCCGCCCGGCCAGATCGGCCAGGCCCGCCTCGTCGCGCACGTCGAGGCAGGTGCCGATTCCGCAGGCTTCCGCGACGCCAATCAGGTCGGCGCCGGTCTGCGTATGGCTCGGTTGCATGCCGGTTTCGCCATAGACGCCGTTGTCGAACACGATGATCGCGAGGTTGGCCGGCTTCTGCAGGCCGATGGTGGCAAGCGCACCCAGCCCCATCAGCATCTCGCCATCGCCGGCGACGACGGCGACGCGTTTGGCCGGCTGCGCCAGCGCCAGGCCGAGCCCGATCATGGCGGCGCCGCCCATGGCGCCCCACAGATAGAAATTACGATCGTTGTCGCCGGCGGCGGCCAGATCCCAGGCCGTCGAGCCAAGGCCCGGCACGACCAGCAGGTCGTCGCCGCGGCCGGCGAGCAGCGTCGCCATCGCGGCGCGGCGTTCCAGTTTGGGGGCGGGGCTCATTTGGTCCACACCTTCTTGCCGATCAGTTCCTGCGACAGGATCAGCGCGACAATGCGCTCGTCGCCAAAAGCCTGTTGCACGGCGCGTTCGGCGAGGCCCTCGACCTCGTCCGGCGTGCGGGCGCGGTAGATCTCGGCCTCGCACAGCTTCAGCACCGGCTCGACGATGGAGCCCATCGGCTCCTGCCAGGGATTGAACTCCTCCCATTCGCCGCGCATCGTGATCAGCATCAGCATCGGAAACCGGCAGGTGCGCGGCAGCGACAGCATATTGATGCAGTTGCCGACGCCGCTCGACTGCATCAGCAGCGCGGCGCGCTCACCGCCGAGCCAGGCGCCGGCGGCCAGCGCCACGCCCTCCTCCTCGGTGGTCAGCACCACGTCGCGCATGTCGGGGTCGGCACGGCAGCGGTCGATCAGCCGGGCATGACCGGCATCCGGCACATAGCCGACCTGGCGAATACCGGCTCGCTTAAAGGTATCGAAGAGTTTGTCGGGCCACACGGGCAAAGCAGAGGCGTTCACGAGCGGTCGCCCTCGCCCGGCTCGGCCGGACGCTCGCCGTCCTCGTCTTCATCCTCCGTCACCGGCACCGCGTAGACACCGGTCAGCCAGCGGTTGAGATCGATGTCGGCGCAGCGCTTGGAGCAGAACGGCTTGAACGCCGCGTCCATCGGCTTGCGGCAGATCGGACAGGGGGCGGCGGAAATCTTGCGGTCGATCTGGTTCATGAGCTTGCCCGTTGGGACGGCGCGAACGGCAGCAAATCCATAACGCAGCCGCGCGTCGGCGCCAAACGCTCCGGCAGGGAACCCACTTGACTCATGAGTTGCGCATTCCATAATCTCAATCAAGGGTAGCATTTCCATTGCAGCCGCAGAGGACGCCGCCATGCCTGGGTCCCTCTCCCGCCTCGTCGCCGCGCTTTGCGCCCTGGTGGCCGCTGGCCATGCCGCCGCCGCGCAAGACATCAAGGGCCGGCAGTACACGCCGCCGAATTACGTGTTCAGCCCCTTCGTGCCGAAGGACATCGTCACCCACGACGTCGGCGCCATCGGCTTCCAGCCCTTCGTCGACATCCTGGCCTGGGAGACCTTCATCGCGCTGAACTGGCCGGTGCCGACGCCGATCGTTCAACGCGGCGTGCCCGACCCGCAGAACATCATCGGCGGCTTTCTCACGGGCGGCGGCGAAGGCGGCAAACCGTCGTCGATGCCGGTCGGGCCCGTGGTGTGGGAGACTTTCAAGGACACCAACGACATCTACCTGAACCCGCCGGTGCGGCCGACGTCGTTCGACACGCCGGAGTCCATTCCGCCGGCCTGCAAGGGCATCGCCACCGCCAATCCGGCAGCCGCGCGGCGCACGCTGGCGCTGACATCGAAATTCGGCGAGATCGTCAGCAGCGTCATCCAGGCCGACGGCAACCGGCTGGTCGATCAGAACCGCATGAACGTCTGGTACGAGATCAAGCTCAACCGCGTCTATTACGACTACGTGGTGGCGAACGGCTTCTACAACAGCGCCAACCAGAAGGGTAAGACCATCGCCTTTCCGGTGTCGTCGAACAGCACGGCGCGCGACGCCACCATCAAGGTCAAGGCGGCGTGGAAAGTCATCGGCCTGCTCGGCAGCCGCCAGCCCGACGATCCGGCGAAGTTCTACACCACCGAAGCACTGACCATCGATCCCACGACCGGTCAATGCAGCAAGCAACTGCTCGGCCTCGTGGGACTGCACATCGTGATGAAGACCGCGCAACTGCCGCAATGGCTGTGGGCGACGTTCGAGCATGTCGACAACGCGCCCGACCAGGCGACCGGGCCGGTCTCCGGCAAGAAGTACAATTTCTTCGGCGCCGACTGCGCCGGCTGTCCGCTCAACCAGGCGCCGGGCAAAGGCAGCCAGTTTCCGACCCAAGTGGTGCGCGTGATCCCGGTCAACAATGTTGCGGCGTCCAACAACACGCTGTACCAGACCGCGCTGAAGACGCTGCGGCCCGACAATGTCTGGCAGTATTATCAACTGGTCGACGCGCAGTGGGGCGCGTCGCCAAAGCCGATCGGCCAACCGAACCAGCCGAAATTCCTCGCCAACACCACGCTGGAAACCTATCTGCAGCAACCGGTGGCGCCGAACGGCTGCATCAATTGCCACGGCATGTATGCCGGCTCGACCGATCTCGATTTCCAGCTGCAGGGCGCCTATCCGCAGGGCGCCAATACGATGAAGGGGCTGGCGGCGATCTTCCGGCTCGAGGGCGTCGGGACACCGCGGGGCAAGTAGCGCCATGGCGCGCTAATCCCGCCGCGCATCCATCGTCCGCAGCTCGGTCTTGAGAATCTTGCCGTAATTGTTCTTCGGCAGCGCATCGACAAAGACATAGTCCTTCGGACGCTTGAAGCGGGCGATGCGGTCGAGGCACAGCGCGTCCAGTTCAGGGGCGCCGGCGTCGCCCACCACATAGGCCACCACGATCTCGCCCCACTCCCGGTCCGGCCGGCCGATCACCGACACCTCGCGCACGCGCGTGTGCGTCAGCAGCACCTCCTCGACCTCGCGCGGATAAATGTTGGCGCCGCCTGAAATGATCAGGTCCTTGGAACGGTCCTTGAGATGCAGATAGCCGTCGGCATCGAAGGCGCCGACATCGCCGGTGTGCAGCCAGCCGCCGCGCAAGGCCGCCGCGCTGGCGTCGTCGTTGCACCAGTAGCCGGGCATGACGACATCGCCGCGACAGAGAATTTCGCCAGTCTCGCCGGCGCCAAGCGGCCGGTCCTGCGCATCGGCCACCATCACCTCGACACCGGCGAAAGGCCGACCGGCGGACGCCAGCCGCTCGCGCCAGCGGGGATGATGGCGATCGGCAATATCGTGCTTCGACAGCGTCGAGATCGTCATCGGCGATTCGCCCTGCCCGTAGATCTGCGCCAGCCGCGGCCCAAAGCGATCGAGCGCGGCGAGCGCGTCCTCGACATACATCGGCGCGCCGCCCCAGATCAGCGTGCGGATGTTGTCGGCCACGCAATCGGCCGGGCATTCGACCAGCCGCTTGATCATGGTCGGCGCCGCGAACATCGAGGCGCGCGGCCAAGCCCTGAAAAGGCCGAACACCTCCTCCGGCTCGAAGCCGCCCGACTCCGGCACCACCTGCACGCCGAGCCGCGCCACATGCGCCATGATGTAGAGCCCGGAGCCGTGGCTCATCGGCGCCGCGTGCATGATCGCGTCACCCGGCGCCACCGGATCGACCTCGGCGGCATAGGCCAGGCTCGCCGCCGCCAGATTGCGGTGTGTCAGCATCGCGCCCTTCGGCCGGCCGGTGGTGCCGGAGGTGTAGAACAGCCAGGCCAGATCGTCCGGCGCGCACGGCGTCACGGCGATGGCGTGAGTAGCAAACAGCGCCTCGTAATCGGTGCTGCCGATGACGATCAGCCGCTCGAGGCTCGCCGGCGCATGCGGCGCGATGACGGCGTCGAGCCCGGGCGAGGCAAAGCAGACGCGCGCGCCGGATTGCTCCAGAATGTAGCCCAGTTCAGCGCCGTGCAGCTTTGCGTTGGCCGGCACGGCAGCGAGCCCGGCATGCCAGATGCCGTAGAGCAGCGCGATGTAGTCGGGACAGTTCTTGGCAACGAGGGCGACACGATCGCCGGGTTGAAGCCTCAGCCGGTCGCGCAGCCCGCCGGCGAGGCGCGCGGCCCGCGAGGCAAGATCACCATAGCGCGCGACGACATGCGGGCCCGACGCAACGGCCGCCAGCCCCGGATGGCTGAGCCCGGCCCGGTGCAGCCACAGCGCCAGGTTCATGGGCGCCTCCAGCCGGTTGTCAGACCGCGTTCAGCCAGCCAAAGCGGATCGGATAGCCCTCGCCGTCCAGCAGGCTCATGGTCTCGTACAGCGGCAGACCGACCACGTTGGAATAGGAACCGACCATCTTGACGATGAAGGTGCCGGCGATGCCCTGGGCGGCATAGCCGCCGGCCTTGCCGCGCCATTCGCCGGAGGCGAGATAGGCTTCAACGTCCTGGGTCGACAGCCGCTTGAAGCGCACCCTTGTCTCGACCAGCCGCTGGCGGAACGCCTCGCGCGGCGTCACCAGACAGATCGAGGTGTAGACGCGGTGATTGCGGCCGGA
Organism: Pseudolabrys sp.; assembly: GCA_022843325.1. GTDB lineage: Bacteria > Pseudomonadota > Alphaproteobacteria > Rhizobiales > Xanthobacteraceae > Pseudolabrys. The sequence continues at coordinate 91,419 of JALHNV010000001.1, forward strand.
CAGCAGGCGCAGGCACTGCGCCGCCTCGTCCAGCAGTTCGGCCTTGGGCAGAATGCGGCGGCCAACCGCCACCACGGTATCGGCGGCAAGGATGTAGGCGCCGCGCAATTCGTCGTCGAGCTTGACGTTCTCCAGCGCCGCCGCGGCCTTGGAGCGGGCCAGCCGGTTGGCGTAGGCGCGCGGAATCTCGCCCCGGCGCGGGGTCTCGTCCAGATCGGCGGGCTTGAGCGCGTCGGGCTCGATGCCGGCCTGGTTGATCAGAGCCAGCCGTCGCGGCGAACCGGAGGCGAGAACGAATTTGGAGCGGCCGATCATCTGCAGGCGGTACCGCGATGGAGGAAACGAAGCAGCGAATGGGCGTGGAAACTAGCGGAACGGGGGTGCTTTCGCAAACCAGCGGCTTCATTCACTCGTTGCCACCCCCGCCACCCTTGCCAAACCGCTCCCGGATGCGCGCCAGCAACTGGTCGCGCACCTCGCGGTAGGCCTCCAGGCGCTGCTCCCGGCTGCCCTCGATCGCGGTTGGGTCGATGGTCGGCCAGTATTCGACGTCGGCGGCGATGGTGCGGGTCAGTTCCAGCGCCTTGTGATGCGCCGGCGGCGCCAGCGTCACGATGAGGTCGAAATTGAGCCCCTCGAGGTCTTCCAGCTCCTCGAAGTCGATCGGCTTGTGGCTGGCGATATCGATCCCGATCTCCTCGAGCACGGCGACCGCAAAGGGATCGAGCTCGCCCTTCTGCACGCCGGCCGAGCCGACATACAGCGACTTGCCGAGAAACTGCCGCAACAGGCCGGCGGCCATCGGCGAGCGCACTGCGTTCATGCCGCAGGCAAACAGCACCGCCTGCGGGCGCGACGGGCGCTCGGGCGGGCCGGCCACCACCTTTAGCCCTTCCAGTGCAGCACGCAGATCAGCGTGAACAGACGGCGCGCGGTGTCCATGTCGACCGTGACCTTATCCTGCAAACGCTCCATCAGGATGCGCGAGCCGTCGTTGTGGATGCCGCGTCGTCCCATGTCGATCGCCTCGATCTTGTCCGGCGTCGCGGTGCGGATGGCCTGATAGTAGCTGTCGCAGATCATGTAGTAGTCCTTGACGATCCGGCGCAGCGGCGACAGCGAGAACAGATGCGCCATCACCGGTGTGCCGTCTTCAAGGCGGATGTCGAACACCAGCCGGTTGCCGTTGACGCTCAGGTGCAAGGCATAGGGACCGCCATCGTGATTGACCGGCGCGAAGGTGTTCATTTCCAACAGATCGTAAATCGCGACCGCGCGCTCGTGCTCGATATCCGGGTTCGAGCGGCCGATCGACGCCTCGTCGAGTTCGACGGAAACCAGTCGCCGCTTGCTGCCGGCGGGGCCTGGTTTGCCGGGGCTCATGGCAGATTGAGACGTATGGCGACGGAGCGGGCGTGGGCGGTCAGACCCTCGGCCTCGCCCAAGGCGATGGCGGCCGGACCCAGCGCGCGAAGTTGATCGGGCCCGCATTTGAGCAAGGACGTGCGCTTCATGAAATCGAGCACGCCGAGCCCCGACGAGAAGCGCGCCGACCGCGCCGTCGGCAGCACGTGGTTGGAGCCGGCGACATAATCGCCGATCGCTTCCGGGGTATGGGCGCCGATGAAGATGGCGCCGGCATTGCGGATGCGCGTCACCAGCCGCTCCGGATCGGCGGCGGCGATTTCCAGGTGCTCGGGCGCCAGCCGGTCGACCAGCGGCACGGCATCGTCCAGTTTCGGCACCAGAATGATGGCGCCGAAGTCGCGCCAGGAGGCCGCGGCAATATCGGCGCGCGGCAAGGTCTTGAGCTGGGAGGCGACCGCCGCCTCGACCGCGTCGGCCAGCGCCGCGTCGTCGGTGATCAGGATCGACTGCGCGCTGACGTCGTGCTCGGCCTGGGCCAAGAGGTCGGCGGCAATCCAGTCGGCGTTGCCGGTCTTGTCGGCGAGGATCAGCACCTCGGACGGCCCGGCGATCATGTCGATGCCGACCTGGCCGAACACCAGCCGCTTGGCTGCCGCCACATAGGCGTTGCCCGGCCCAACGATCTTGGCGACCGGCGCGATGCTCTCGGTGCCGTAAGCGAGCGCCGCCACCGCCTGCGCGCCGCCGATGCGGTAGACCTCATCGACGCCGGCGAGGCTGGCCGCCGCCAGCACCAGCGGCTCCAGTCTGCCGTCCGGCGCCGGCACCACCATGACCAGCCGCTCGCAGCCGGCGACCTTGGCGGGCACCGCGTTCATCAGCACGGACGAGGGATAGGCGGCGGTGCCGCCGGGGACATAAAGCCCGACCGCCTCGATCGCGGTCCAGCGCGAGCCCATCTCGACGCCAAGGCCGTCGGTGAAGCGATCGTCGCGCGGCAACTGCCGGCGGTGATAGGCCTCGATGCGGTCGCGGGCGAGCTTCAGGGCATCGAGGGCTTTGGCGTCGCTGGCCGCCGCCGCGGCATTCAGTTCGGCGGCGGTCACGCGCAGCGGTGTTTTGGCCGGATCGATGCGGTCGAACCGGGCGGTGTATTCCGACAGCGCCGCGTCGCCGCGTGCCCGTACCTGCGCAATGATCTCGCGCACGGTCTGCTCGACATCGGCCGCTGCCTCGCGCTTGACGCCGAGAAAGGCGCGGAAACGCTCGTCGAAATCGGCGCTCTGGCTGGTCAGTCGAAGCGGCATGACCGTTCAATGGGTGATGCGCGCCGTGGCGTCAACCCGGCGCTACCGGGATTGCGTTTTCCCGGGCTCGGCGGGGACGACCGGCACCGCCACTTCGTCGACGATGTGGGACGGGCACTTGGTCGCGGTCCAGGTCGGGCCGAGGTCGACCAGTTCGGCCTCCAGGCACTCGACCTCAAGCCGGAGGGCGGCCCCGCCCGAAAATATCAGGGTGACCACGCCGGCCGGGGCTTCGGCCTCGTCAAATTCGACGGCCAGCAGGTTGAGGATGGCGTCCTTGCCGGCCGGATTGACGTCTTTGCACTTGCAGGCGAGGACGCGTTCGAAGCGCAGGGCCGAGCGGCGGCGGCGGTATTGAGGGTCGGCGAGCTGGGCGCCTTCCCAGTCGAACCGGTTGAGGGCCACGATCAGGCGCTTCTCATTGGGGCGCCACATCACGTCGGCGACCTTGACCACCGCGTCCTGAAGGTGCGCCGAGACGACCTCCAGGTCCTCATCGTCGAGGACCACGAATTTCAGTTTGTCCAAATCCTGTGTCGCCATGGCATTGCTCCCGTCCCGCCGTACCTAGGCAAGCCAGTTACAGGCCGCAAGCCCCGGCTGCGTTCAGAATGCCGGTTCCAGGCCGGCCGCGTCCCAGCGCGGGCGCGTGGCGGGGTCGGTCAACGCCTTCAGCAGCGCCTTGGCCCGGTCCGGCGCCGCGCTGCGGACATGGACCGCGGCCGTATACGTGTTGGTGTAATGCAGATCGCCCGGCAGGGTGCCGATCACATTGAGCCCCTTCACCGGCAGCGCTTCGCTGACAAAGGTGGTGCCCAATTCGGCCCGGCCGGCGGCGACCGCCTCCGAGACGTCGAAACCGCCTTTGCACAGCACGGCTTTCTTGTTGACCTCATCGGCGATGCCAAGCCGGTCCAGCAGGCCGACAAACATGATGCCGCCGGAGCCGCCGGCCTTCGGGTCGGTATAGGCGACCGAGCGGGCGTCGAGCAGCGCCTGCTTGAATGCGGCGGGGGTGGATATGTCCGGCGCCGGCGCGCCCTCGCGCACGATCACGCCGGTCACGGTGCGGCCGAGATCGGTGATGGTGCCGGGCGCGATCAAGCCGCGCTTGTCGAGCGCCGCGATCAGCGACTCCGACAGCACGACGAGGTCGCTGGTTTCGCCCTCTTCGATACGCTGGCGCAAGGAGCCGGCGGTGTTGAAGACATAGTCGATCTTCGTGCCGCTGGCGCGTTCGTATTCCGCGCCCAATGCGGCCACCATCGATTTGACAGCGCCCGCGCTCAGAACCTTGAGGTCACTCATCTGCCCTTACCCGATCATTCAGCCGGAACAGTCTTGTTCCGATGTCTAAGTCCGTAAACCACGAACGGCACACCGGCCAGTAGAACGGCAACGCCGACGAAGGCGCCGGCGCCCGTATAGACCAGGCTCGAATACAGCAGATAGGCACAGATCAGACAGAACACGATCGGAGTCAGCGGGTACAGCGGCATCCGGAAGGGGCGGTCGCGGCCGGCGTCGCGCTGGCGCAGCACGATCGACGAAACACCCACCAGCAGGAGGAAGCTCCAGAACACCGGCGCGGTGTATTCGACCATCGCGGTGAAGCCGTCGCGCGCCAGCGCACCCAGGATCACCAGGCCGAACGCGATCGCGCTCTGCATCAAGATTGCGTTGCGCGGATTGTTGCCCGTATCGCTCCAGGTGCTCAGCTTCGACAGGGCCAGATCGTCGCCCAGTGCGTGATAAAGCCGGGCGCCGGTGAAGATGCTGGCGTTGATGGTGCTAAGCGCCGCGACACAGACGATCAGACTGACCACCGTAGCGGCGCTGTCGCCAACCCCTGCCCGCATCACGTCAGCGGCGATGGCGCTGGACTTGCGCAGGCCCTCCAGGCCCAGCACGTGCAGAAAGGAGACGTTGATCAGCACGTAAAGTGCGGTGACGATCGCGGTGCCGAGCATCAGGATGCGGAACATGTCGCGCCGCACGTCGCGGACGTCGGCGGACAGATAGGCCGCCTCGTTCCAGCCGCCATAGGTCAGCAGCACGAACACCATCGCAAGACCGAAGGCGCCGACGCCGGTGGTGGCATCGACGGGCGCGGCGGCGACGCCCTCCCCGCCGAACAGGAATCCGACCGCGATGATGGCGCCGAGGCAACCCATCAGCACGAAGCTGAACAGGTTCTGCGCCGTCTTGCTTTGATAGGTGCCGTAGATATTGACGGCCGTCAGCACAGCCAGCGCCACGGCGGCGTAGATCGCCGGCCCCATGTCACCGAGCGAGAACAGCGCCTGGGCGTAATCGCCGAGAACAAAGGCCACCGCGGCGATGGCGCCGGTCTGGATCACCGTGGTGCGGGCCCACGCAAACATCAGCGCCACCGGCTGGCCGAGCGCGCGCTCAAGGAAACGATACTCGCCCCCGGTCGAAGGATAAGTGGCAGCGAGTTCGGCATAGACCAGCGCACCGATCAACGTGGCGGCGCCGCCGAGGATCCAAGCGACGACGAAGGCGGTTTCACTGCCGACGTTCAGCGCCACGAGCTGCGGCGTCCGGAAAATGCCGATGCCGATGATGATGCCGACAATCATCAGGGCGCCGTCCATGACCGAAAGGCTGGCGCGCGGCGACGTCGAGGCGGGGGTTGTCATGGAGTGGGATCTCGGGTGGCGCCGCCGGGAGGGAGCGCGGATGGATCAATATGCGGTTTCGTCGCAGCTGCGGGACGTGAAAACCGGCCCCGGCGAATAATCACCGGGGCCGACAGGTTGTCACGATATCAGACCATCGCGGTCGCGCCAGTGGCTATTAGGCCTTGGTCGCGGTCCAGCCGGTGCCCTTGACCTCGTTGCCTTCGACGGTGCCCTTGAGCTCCTGCTTCTTGCCATCGGCGGTGACGGTCAGGGTGATGTCCTTGCCCTTCAGGTTGCCGCTGACTTCCGCCGGCTTGCCGTTGATGGTGGCCTTGCCCGACACCACCTGGAAGTTCTGGTTCAGTTCGAGCGTCATCGCCTGCTCGCCTTTGACGTTCCACTTTCCTTCAACCTTGGCCGGCACGTACCAGAGGTAAACCTGCTTGCCGTCGACCACTTCCTGGTGATCCGGCTTCCAGTCGCCCATGCTGAAGGCGTGCGACACGACGCGCGAACCCGGCTTCATTTCGTCGAGTATCTTCGGCCGCAGACGCAGGTTGAGCTCGGTCAGCAGATACATGGTGATGACGTCGGCCTTGGCGACGCTCTCTTCAAAGAGGTTGCCGACCTTGAAGGTCACCTTGTCGGTAACCTTGGCCTTCTTGGCGTTTTCATTGGCTTCGTTGATGCGCACCGGATTGATGTCCACACCGAAACCGCGCGCGCCGTACTTCTCAGCGGCCGTCACGATCATGCGGCCGTCGCCGCAACCGAGATCGATCACGGAGTCCGTGCTCTTCACCTCGGCCAGTTCCAGCATGCGATTAACGACAGTCTGCGGGGTCGGCACGTAGATCACGTCGAGCTTGGGCTCCTGCGCCAGTGCCGGCACGGCGCTGAAGCTCAGGGCGGCGATCAAAGCGCACGCGGTGCGACGGGAGTACACGAGTTGCGACATCATACTGGGATTCCTTTGATGGTCTTCATGATAAAAAATTGAGCAGAGTTGGCCCGGCGACCAACGGCAGTACCCACCTTTTGAGGGGCACACCTTTAGACAAACAAATGTGGACCGCATTTTGTTCGGGTCCGGGAACTTGAAATATAGCCGATGAAACCGGATGCCGGAAGCGGGGTCGCCCGGCTCAGGTACTCAGGCGCTCTATTGCCGCACCGCACTGCGACAGCTTTTCTTCCAGCCGTTCGAAGCCACGATCAAGGTGATAGACGCGATTGACCATGGTCTCGCCCTCGGCGGCCAACGCGGCAATCACCAGCGACACGGATGCGCGCAGGTCGGTTGCCATGACAGGCGCGCCTTTTAGCCGCGCCACCCCTTCAATGGTTGCGGTTTCGCCGCTGAGCTGAATGCGGGCACCGAGCCGCGCCAGTTCCTGCACATGCATGAAGCGGTTTTCGAAGATGGTCTCGGTGATATGCGACGTGCCCTTGGCCCGGGTCATCAGCGCCATCAGTTGCGCCTGCAGGTCGGTCGGGAAGCCGGGGAACGGCGCGGTGGTCACCTCGACCGGCGAAAGCCCGCTGCCATTGCGGGCAATGCGGATGCCTTCATTGGTCGACGTCACGGTAACGCCGGCCTGCACCAGGACATCAAGCGCGGCCTGCAGCAGTTCGGGACGCGCATTGGCGAGCAGCACGTCGCCGCCGGTCATCGCCGCAGCCAATGCATAGGTGCCGGTCTCGATCCGGTCCGGCAGCACGGTGTGGCGCGCGCCATGCAGGCGGGTGACGCCCTCGATGACGATACGCGAGGTGCCGGCGCCGGTGATTTTCGCACCCATCTTGTTCAGACAATCGGCCACATCGCCGATCTCGGGTTCGCGCGCGGCATTTTCGATGACCGTGGTGCCGCGGGCCAGCGCCGCCGCCATCAGCGCCGTATGGGTGCCGCCGACGGTCACCTTGGGAAACTTGATCTCGCCGCCGCGCAGTCCGTTCTTGGCGCGGGCCAGCACGTAGCCGGCCTCGATCTCGATCTCGGCGCCGAGCGCTTCCAGCGCCATGATCAGCAGATCGACCGGTCGCGTGCCGATGGCACAACCGCCCGGCAGCGACACCTTGGCCTCGCCCATGCGGCCGAGCAGCGGCGCGATGACCCAGAAGCTCGCCCGCATTTTCGACACCAGTTCATAAGGCGCGGTGGTGTCGACGATGCGCTTGGCGGAGATATGTAGCGTACGGCCGCTGTTGGGATCATCGCCCGGCCGCTTGCCGGCAATCATGATATCGACGCCCTGGTTGCCGAGAATGCGCTGGAGCTGAATGACGTCGGCCAGCCGCGGCACGTTGTCGAGGATCAGCGTTTCCTCGCTCAGCAAGGCAGCGATGATCAGCGGCAGGGCGGCGTTCTTGGCCCCCGAAATCGGAATCGTTCCGTTCAGGCGCTGGCCGCCGACAATCCGTATCCGATCCATGGAGCCCCACCCGTCCGCAATTCAGAGGTCCGCCGATCTATGGACCGGCGGCACCCAACCTGCAAATGCCTCTACGGGTCAGGGGTGAACACCCTCGCCGCCCGAATGCGGCAAAAGTCGGACGCCGGTTAAGGCTCTTTTTCGTCGGCCGGGTCGGGCGGCGTCGCGGTTCCATCGCCCGGCTTGGCATCCCGGCCGCGCACCTGCGCCTTGCGGCGGCGCAGATTGGCTCGCAGCGCCGCGGCCAGACGCGTCTCGCGCGCCGCGACTTTCCGGGATTTTGTGCCGTCCGCGTCCTTGGTCGTCATGTGCCGTACATATCGGGCCCAATGAGGGCTTCGCAAGTTCACGCATTGCCTTGCACTGCGGCAGCCCCTATGGCAGTTTCCGCCGCGTTCGCCCCGGCCCGCTTCAGGGCCGCCCGCGTTCTCGCTGCCGTAGCTCAGTGGTAGAGCACCTCATTGGTAATGAGGAGGTCCACAGTTCGATCCTGTGTGGCAGCACCATCTAACCTTCCCCGCACAACGCGACTGGCCCGCCTTACCCCAGACTGTGCTGGGCGAAGAAGCGCACCATCTCGCTGCTGGCGTCGGGGCCGCGCGGGTCGGTGTAGGACCCCGCCGGATCGCCGCCGGACCAGGCGTGGCCGGCGCCATGGATGACCCACTGCTCGAGCACCGGGCGCCCCGCGGCATCGCGCTGGATCGAGCGGGTGAAGCGCAGCCCGCCCGTCTCCGACCGGCGCACCTCTAGATCGCCGGCTGATTTGGCCTGCGCGACGATGCGATCGCCATTGACGTGATGCACGGTAGCGTCGCTATCGCCATGAAACACGATGGTCGGGACCGATCGCCCGCCGCGGGGTGCACCGGCCGGTCCGCCATGGCGCATCGCGGTGAACGCCGATGCCACGTCGCGCGCGGCGCCGCAAGCCAGTCCCGAATGGACGCCGACGGCGGCATAGAGATCCGGATAGGCATCGGCCATCACCGCAGCGGCCGCGCCGCCCGCCGACAAGCCGGCGACATAGACGCGCGCGGTGTCGATGCGCAGGTCGCCGGCGATCTGGCGCGTGATGCCGGCGATGATCGACGGCTCGCCGCGGCCGCGCTGCTGATCGGCCGGATTGAACCAGTTCCAGCAGCCGGAGGAGTTGGCGGCGCGGTTCTGCGCCGGATAGGCAACGATAAACGTGTGCCGCTCGGCAAGATCATTCATCCGCGTGCCAGCGGCGAAGTCATCGGGCGACTGCGTGCAGCCGTGCAGCATCACCAGCAGCGGCACCGCCCGCCCGGTGTAACTGCCCGGGATATAGAGTTTGTAGCTGCGGCTGCCGTGTTCGTTGGCGTATTGGCGCTGCTCGAAGGTCGCGCCGTCCGGCACCCGGATGGGCGATGGCGCCGCGCCGGGCAGCCGCGCGCCGGCTTTCATCGCGCGATCGAGAAATCCCCGCGCCGCGTCAGGCGTGCGCGGCAGTTTCATCGCATCAGGGACGGCCGCGGCGCGCACACCCGGCGTCATGCCGCGCAAGGCCGCCATCGCCTCCCTGAACTGGCCAGCGCGGGACAGGCGCGCCACCGCCAGAAAGTCAGGCTTCATTCGCTCATTCATGCCGGGGGTCCTGTGTCAGCGGATTCGGTCGCGCAGCGCGTCTTTGACCGCGGCGCTGGCCTGCAGCGCACCGAGAACGTGGATTGATGAAATGGTGGCGCGCGCCAGATCGGCGGGGACATCCGGCGCGATGACAACAAGTCCGAGCACCTGGACGTTTAGCGTCTCGCCGGCGCGCTGCACCGCTTCGAGTTCGGCCCGCGTCACGGTGCGGAGGCCAAGTTCGAGGCGGTGACGCGCCAGCGACTGATCGATGGCATCGGCGTGCCGGTCGAGCCGGTTCCGGATGGCGGTGCGGATGAAGTCGGTGCGGTTGGCGTAAAAGCCGTCCTGCACCAGCAGATCTATATGGCCGAGATCGACGAAGCCGAGATTGATTGTGATTTTCTCGTTGTCGGCCGTGCGGGCTGGAAGCCCTGCGATATTTGCCGCCATTCTCACCATCCTTAAACCATCCGCATGGATGGTATATGGAAGGCAGGCGCGCCCATTCAAGGGCTGGAAGGAAATCGCCGACTTCCCCACTAAACACTTGATACGTCAGGACTCTCCCTAGCCAACCGCCTGCAGGCGGAGCTTGGGGGCGAGGCCGGTCAGGGCGGCGTACTCGCCAATCGGCTTCGGCCGGCCGATGAAGTAGCCCTGAATTTCGCTGCAGTTCTCCTTGGACAGGAAATTGAGCTGCTCTTGCGTTTCGACGCCTTCGGCGATGACCGGCAAATCGAGGCCGCGGCCGAGCGCGATGACGGCGCGGACAATGGTCGCGGCCTGCTGGCTGTGGCTGAGATTGGCGATGAAGGTGCGGTCGATCTTGATCTTGTCGAACGGGAACGACTGCAAATAGGACAGCGATGAGTAGCCGGTGCCGAAGTCGTCCATGGCGATGCGCACGCCGAGGTTTTTCAGGCGGCGCAGGATCGCCACGGCGCGGTTGAAGTCGCCGATCAGGACGCCTTCGGTGATTTCCAGTTCCAGCCGCGCCGGCGGCAGTCCGGTCTCGAGCAGCACCTCATGCACCAGCTGCGGCAGGTCGCCGTGCTGGAACTGCACTGGCGACAGGTTGATGGCGATGTTCAGCGGCTGCGGCCACGACGCCGCTTCGCGGCACGCCTCGCGCAACACCCATTCCCCCAGCGCGGTGATGATGCCGCTCTCTTCCGCCAGCGGAATGAAAGTCGAGGGCGGCACCAGCCCGTGGCGCGGATGATGCCAGCGCACCAGCGCCTCGAATCCGGTAACGCTGCCGTCGATGCGCGCCTGCGGCTGATAGTGCAGGACCAGTTCATCGTTCGTCAGCGCATTGAGCAGGTCCTGATGCAGCGCCCGCTTTTCGCGCAACTGGTTGTCCATTGCGACATCGAAGAACCGGACCGATCCACGCGCTTCCGCCTTGGCGCGCGACAGCGCCGCGTCCACATTCGCCATCAGCGTGGTCGCGTCGGCGCCGTCCTGTGCAAAGATGCCGACGCCCATGGTCAGGCCGACCCGCAGCACATGACCTTCGACATCGATCTCCGAACCGAAGGCGGCACGCAGGCGTTCGGTCAGCGCCTCCGCCGTCGCCGGCTGTGGCCCGGTCGGGGTGATGACGGCAAATTCATCGGCGCCCATGCGCGCCAGGAAGCCGCCTTGCGCGGCGCCTTCCAGCCGCCGCGCCACTTCGCGCAGCAGCGTGTCGCCGACGGCGTGACCGTAGACGTCGTTGATTGCTTTAAAGCGATCGAGATCGATCACCACCACCGCGAAGCTTTCGCCCGACATCGACGCCAGGCTGGCGGTGGCCGCAATGCATTCGTTAAACGCGGACCGGTTCGGCAGATCGGTCAGCAGGTCGTGGCGCGCTAAGTGCGCGATGCGCTGTTCGTCACGCTTGCGGTCGGTAATGTCGTGGATCAGGCTGATCAGGTATTGCGGTTTGCCGTCGTGACCCATCACCGGCAGCCTCGTGGCTGTGACGATACGGGTCCCGTTCTTCGGCGTCACCACCGCGTGCTCGCCAAGAAACGCCGTCTCGCCCGAAGCGATCAGCTTCTGATCCTCGGCGTCGATGGAGCCGGAACTGATCGCCGGCAGGATATCGCTCGCCGTCTTGCCGATCAAGGTGGCACGATCGACCCCAAGGTATTCCTCGGCGGCGCGGTTGATCAGAATATAACGCAGGCTCGGAATTTCCTTGACGATGATCGGCGACGGCACATTCTCGATGATGGTGTCGAGAAACGAACGGGTGCGTTCGAGGCTGCGCTCGGCGTGGGTCCGCTCGGTCATATCCTCGTGCGTCGCCACCCAGCCGCCCGTCGGTATCGGCTGGTTGACCACCTGGATGTTGCGGCCATCGGCGAGCTCGATATGCTGCGTGAAGGATTTTCCCTCCTTCAGCGCGGCCCGCAGCTGTGTTTCATAACGCTCCGGATTCAGTGGGAAGGTGCCGGCCGCGATCCGCGCATCGAGCAGGTCACGGATGCCGCAGCCGCGCCAGATGCGCTGCGGATCGATGTTGTACATCGACCGGTAGCGCTCATTCCACAGGATCAGGCGGTTCTCCGCATCGAACATGCACAGACCCTGCAACATGTTGTTCAGCGCGCCGTCGAGACGCAGGTTCTGCTCCTTGATTTTCTGCCGGTTGCGACGGTCCAGCCAGGCGCCCAGCAGGCTCGTGCCAAGCACCATGGCTGCTATCACCGCGATCGCCACCGACAAGGCGGCGGACGACAGTGACAGCGCATCGTCGGTCACGAAGTTGTAGGGAATAATGCCGGCGGCGCTGGTGCCCGTGAAGTGCAGCGTCAAGGTCGCCAGGGCCAGCAGCACCGCGCCCGCAACGGTGGTGACTCGCCGGTCATCGCGCGCCGCCACCGCAAAGGCCGCCGCGCCGAAGCCGATACCCAGCACGACTGAAGCGACCATCAGATCGGAGGCCCAGACGAACTCGCCCGCCATTCGCATCGCCGCCATGCCAGTATAGTGCATGACCGAAATGCCGGCGCCGACCACGGCACCGCCGATGGCACCGCTCCAGCGGCCGCTCCCATAGACGGCGATGGCAAGACCAATTCCGGTGACACCAATGGCGATCAGCAGAGAGATGCCGGTGAGCAGGGTATCGAAGGAGACGGGAAAGCCTGGATCGAACGCCAGCATGCCGATGAAATGCGTCGCCCACACACCGGATCCGGTGGCGACGCTCGCAGTCAACAGCCAGACCGCGCGCGCGGGACCCTGCAAGGCCTGAGCCCGGCGAAACAAGCTGACCGCGGCAAAGCTCGCCAGAAAGCAGACGACGCCGGCAAGAATGACAAGCCGCAGATCGTGCTGTGTGCCGATACAGGTCAGTACTCGAATCATGGTCCCGCGCCCGGACCGCCAGCCAACCGCCGGCAGCCTCCAGATGATCGCGCAACCTTGAAGAATGAAATTGGGGCCCGCGTTAATTTCCGCGAGCCACAGGTCTTAATCCGCCATTAATCCTACGAACCGGTAAACCGCCGTACCGGAAATTTCACAGCTTTATCAACAGCGGGCCCTTTACCGCGGCACCAGGAAGTTAAAATCGCATCCCTGATCTGCGCCGAGTATCTCCCGCGCATAGAGATTGGCGTAGCCGCGGGCCGGCTGCTCCGGCGTCAGATCGGTGACCGCGGCGCGCTTCTTCAACTCGGCCTCGTCGACCAGCAGCGTGATGCTGCGCTCCTTGACCGACAGCCTGATGCGGTCGCCATTGCGCACCAGTCCGAGCGGACCGCCGGAAGCGGAGTCGGGGGTCACGTGCAGCACGATGGTACCGAAGGCGGTGCCGCTCATGCGCGCATCGGAAATGCGCACCATGTCCTTGAGACCCTTGGTGGCGAGCTTTTTCGGGATCGGCAGGTAACCCGATTCCGGCATGGCCGAATCCGAATGCGGACCGGCGTTCTGCAGCACCATGAAATCGTCGGGCTGAATGTCGAGGTCGGGATCGTCGACACGGGCAGCGAGATCGGCCAGCGAGGTGAACACCACGGCGCGGCCCTCTTTCTCGAACAGCGTCGAGTCGGCCGCCGACCGCTTGAGGATGGCGCCCCGCGGCGCCAGATTGCCGAACAGCGCGACCAGGCCGCCCTGCGGCTCGAGCGGTGACTTACGCTCGGCGATGACGCTGCGATCGATCCAGTCGACGGCGTCGGATTCCAGCCGCTCGCCCAGCGTTTCGCCGGTCACGATCATGGCGTCGAGATGCAGCAGGTCCTTCAATTCGCGCAGCAGCACGCCCATGCCGCCGGCGGCGTAGAAGTCTTCCATGTAGCCGTTGCCGACCGGCTTGAGATTGACCAGCACCGGCGTCGTATCGGACAGCTCGTTGAGCCGCTGCAGCGACACCGGCACGCCGGCGCGGCCGGCGATGGCGGTGAGGTGGATGATGGCATTGGTCGAACCGCCGATCGCCAGCAGCACGCGCAGCGCGTTCTCGACGGACTTCTGGTTGATGATCACATCCGGCGTCAGCTTGGAACCGATCAGCTTGACGGCCAGCGCACCGGTGGCCTCCGCCGCGCGCAGACGATCGGCATGGACCGCCGGGATCGCCGCGGTGCCGGGCAAAATCATGCCGAGCGCCTCGGCGATGCAGGCCATGGTCGACGCCGTGCCCATCACCGCGCAGGTGCCGGCGGTGGTGGCGAGATTGCCTTCGATCTGGTTGATCTGCTTTTCGTCGACCTTGCCGGCGCGGTATTGCGCCCAGAAGCGGCGGCAGTCGGTGCAGGCGCCGAGCCGCTCGCCGTGATGACGCCCGGTCATCATCGGGCCGCCGATCAGCATCACCGCCGGCCGGCCCGCAGACACCGCACCCATCAGTTGCGCCGGCACGGTCTTGTCGCAGCCGCCCATCAGCACCACCGCATCCATGGGCTGCGCGCGCACCATTTCCTCGGTGTCCATCGACATGAGGTTGCGGAACTTCAGGCTGGTCGGATTGAGGAACCCTTCGCCCAGCGAAATGGTCGGAAAATCGATCGGCAGCGCACCGGCGGCCAAGACGCCGCGCTTCACCGCCTCGAGCAGTTCGGGAAAATGCCGGTGACAATTGTTGAAGCCGGACGGCGTATAGGCGATGCCAACCACCGGCTTGGCCAGCATCGCGTTGGAATACCCCATCGACTTGGCGAAGGAGCGGCGCAGATAGAGCGAGAAATCCTTGTCGCCGTAATTGGTGAGACCGATTTCGATGCCGGTGGGACGGTCGTTCATGACGGATGCTTTCTGCGGGCGCGATCGTTGCGACGAGAACCATAGTGGAGAGAGACGAACAGCGCTTCGGCATATCCGGATCGCTTCGTGACAGCCAGCCTATTTCACCATGGCCGCGACGCCCGCCGCGATGGTTTTCCCAAGATCAAAATTGCCCCGGCGGGCCGTTGTCGGGCATGACGACGCCGCGGCCGGTCGATGCGCCCGGCGATACGGGCGGGGTCGTTGATGCCGGTCAATGCGGCACTTTGGAATTCGGCGAATCTTGGCTCGACAACCCCCCTGGAACCCCTCTAAATAGGCTGTCACGGGGCGCCTGAAGAAGCAGAACCGCATGGATTATAACGTATTTTTCGCGTCCGCCCTGGACAAATTGAGGGACGAACGCCGTTACCGGGTGTTTGCCGACCTGGAACGCATCGCCGGCCGCTTCCCGCATGCGCACTGGCACGCCCCCCAAGGCAAGCGCGACGTCGTCATCTGGTGTTCGAACGACTACTTGGGCATGGCCCAGCACCCCAAGGTGGTCGGCGCCATGGTCGATGCCGCCGCCCGCATGGGCACCGGCGCCGGCGGCACCCGCAACATTGCCGGCACCAATCACCCGCTGATCGAGCTAGAGCATGAGCTCGCCGATCTGCACGGCAAGGAAGCGGCGCTGGTGTTCACGTCCGGCTACGTCTCGAACCAGACCGGCATTCCGACCATCGCCAAGCTGCTGCCGAACTGCCTGCTGCTGTCGGACGCGCTGAACCACAATTCGATGATCGAGGGCGTGCGCCAGTCCGGCTGCGAGAAGCAGATCTGGCGTCACAACGACATCGGCCATCTCGAGGAACTGCTGAAGGCGGCCGATCCGGCGCGGCCAAAGCTGGTGCTGTTCGAGAGCCTCTATTCGATGGACGGCGACGTCGCGCCGGTGAACGCGATCTGCGATCTGGCCGAACGCTATGGCGCCATGACCTATTGCGACGAAGTGCATGCGGTCGGCATGTACGGCCGGCGCGGCGGCGGCATCTGCGAGCGCGACAACGCCATGCACCGGGTCGATGTGCTGGAAGGCACGCTGGCCAAGGCCTTCGGCTGCCTCGGCGGCTATATCACCGGCAGCGCCGCGCTGATCGACGCGGTGCGCTCCTACGCGCCGGGCTTCATCTTCACCACGGCGCTGCCGCCGGCCATCTGCGCCGCCGCCACCGCCGCCATCAGGCACCTCAAGACATCGAGCTGGGAGCGCGAGCGGCAGCAGGATCGCGCCGCGCGCGTCAAAGCCGTGCTCAATGCCGCCGGCCTGCCGGTGATGCCGAGCACCACGCATATCGTGCCGGTGCTGGTCGGCGATCCGGAGAAGTGCAAGGCGGCCTGCGACATGCTGCTGGAAGAGCACGGCATCTACATCCAGCCGATCAATTACCCGACCGTGCCGCGCGGCATGGAACGGCTGCGCATCACGCCGTCGCCGTATCATGACGACGCGCTGATCGACACGCTGGCAGCCGCGCTGGTCGAGGTCTGGGACCGGTTGGCGCTGCCGACCCGCCCGCAGGCGATGGCGGCGGAATAGAAGTCTTTCAATCCGGCAGCGTGGGCGGCGGCAAGGGATCCTTGGGCGCCGCCTTTTTGTCATCCGGCGGCCTGGTCTTGCGCGCGGCGCTGCGCCCGACGAACGGCATGATCAGCGACACGAAGAAGATGCGCGTGACGTGATGCGCGCCGACGTAGACCGGGTCGAGATTGAGCGCCAGTGCCAGCAGCATCATGGCATCGACCGAGCCGGGCGCGAAGGCGATCATCACCTCGGCTACGGGAAGCGACACCACCGCCATCAGTCCGGCGGCGAAGATCGCCACGACCACCAGCGCCAGCGCGAACGAACCGAACGCCGCCGCGACGAAGTTCAGCAGCAGCCGTAGCGGCATGTTGCCGAAGCGCGAGCCGGTGACGGCGCCCAGCGCGATCATCGCCGTATTCGCCACCCACCACGGCAGCACCGCGTGGATCAGGCCGCTGCCGTGCAGCACCGCCGACGTGAGCATCGTGCCGAAGAGGAGGCCGCCGGGGAAACGGAAATAAAGCGCGAGGATCCCGACCGTTGTCGATACCACCACAAGTATCGCAAGTTCGCCCAGCATGTCGGGATTGAACGGCCCGCCGAAATTGGCGGTCGACGCGCCAGCCAGACCGAGCAACGCAAGCCCCGCAGGTAGGCCAACGGCAACGAGCACGACGCGCAAGGTCTGGACGATGGCGATGCCGCGCAGATCGGCGCCAACATCCGCCGCGATCGACAGCACCTGCGACATGCCGCCGGGCGCCGCGGCAAGATATGCGGAGGCGGTGTCCCAGCCATGCACCAGGCGCAGGTACTGCGCACCGGTGAAACCCACCACCACCATGGCAACGATCAGCACGGCGATGCTGAGCGGATAGGTCGCCATGCCCTGCAGCGTCTCCGGCGTCACCACCGAGCCGAGCGATATGCCGATCAGCACGAAGATGACGCGCGTCAGCCAGACCGGAATATGCATCGGCCGGCGGGCCAGCGCGGCCACCGCGACCGCCATGATAGCCCCGGAAATATAGCCTCCGGGAAACCCCGTCATCCCCAGCGTCAGCCCGCCGGCGGTGGCGATGGCGAGCGTTTCCGCCACGTTGCGGAGCTTGCTCAGAAATTCACTGGAAAAGGGCGCGGACAAGGGCGGCGGCTTTGCACGACACCGACATGCGCACCTGCGCGCGCGGCCCGTTCAGCGCCGATCAATGCCGCGCATGGGACGACACGTCAAATTCGGACTAGTCGGGCTGCGACCATTCAGGCCGGGCAGCCTTATCCTTCCCCTGTCTTCATCCTGCCCGCGTTCAAAATAAAAGATCACGCGTGAGCGTTTCCAGATGACCAACCGCGCCCAATGATTCGTGCAACGCCTTGCGCTGGCCACGGCTCAGGCGCTTGACGACAACCTTGTTGCTCGGCGGCAGCCCCATACCGATGTCGGCAATCTGCTGAGCAAGAATAAGGTCGAGCAGGACCGCCTGGGCGCGCGACAGCGCCTCGAGATCCTGAGCGCCGCCACGGCCCAGCGCCGCCACGGCCGCCAGCCGTGCCGGCGTCGCGCGCTCCAACACGTGATGCCTTATCGCCAGAACGCGCGCGGTGGCGACGATGCCGAACAGGCCGGTGGCTTTGAGGTCGATGCGGCCGTTCTCCGTGCGCAACGTGCCGAACACGGTCGTGGCAGGCTGCACCTGCCCCGAGGCGTCCGCCAGCAGTTTTGCAAAACCGGCATTGCCCGCGGCCGCGTCGAACGCGTCGCGCCACAGCTCGTTGGCCAGCCGCGTGTCGCCATAAACGCCGACCAGATCGAAAAAAATGTCGACAGAGAGCAGGTCGGACGGGTTGGAGCGCGCGATCCATTCCGCCACGCGCGCCTGCCAGGTCGCGACCGAGCCGCGCCACGCCGCGTTCTTGGCCATCACCCCGCCTTTGCAATAGGGCACGCCAACCTCGTGCAATATGTCGGCGACGATCGTCCCCAGTTGCGCGAACCACCGGTCGGCGGAGGAGCCGGGCGCGCCATCGGCGAACACCAGCGCGTTGTCCTGGTCCATGGCCAGCAGGCTCTCGCCGCGGCCGGCGGAGCCCAACACGCACATCGCATAGGCACAGGGCGGCGCACCGGCACCATCCGCTGCCATCTGACGCTCGGCCAGCACGGCCGCGCGCCGGGTGAGCGCGCCCAGTTCTCGCGAAATCACCGCGGCGACATCGCGCGCCGGAACGCCTTCGGCCACTAAACCTGCTGCCGCCTGCGGTAGCCGCGCCCACGCCGCCGCCAGGGCCGGCACATCGTCGGCCTGATCGACAGCGTCGCCGAGGATTGCGGCATCCTGCGCCCGCAGCCTCAGCAGGTCACGCGAGGTGACGATGCCGCAGATGCCGCCGTTATCGTCTTCGACGCCGAGGTGTCGCAATTTGAGCCGGCTCATGCGGCCGAGCGCGCGGTAGACGAACGCCGCGGCCGGCAGCGTCACCAGCGGCTTGCTGGCGAAGCCCGCAACGCTCTGCCCCAATGCCGACGGCCCGCGTTCGCACAGCGCCCGCATGACATCGCGTTCGGTGACGATAGCGCTTTCATCCGCGCGCAAACCTGCCACGGTCTGAGCACCGGGCGGCACCACCAGCAGCGAGGAAATCTTTTCTCGTGCCATGCAATTCAGCGCCGCGCCGAGCGAAGCATCGGCGGTGATGAATTTGACCGGCGCGCTCATCACATCGGCAACGCGGTGCCGGTACGGATAGCTGTCGATGCGCTGGAGCGCGCTGTCGTCACGCGCCTGCGGCGCCACGGCCTCTTCCCAACCCGCGCGATGCTGCTGATCGAGCACGCCGGTAAGCGCGAGACAGGCCTGCTCGGCCTCAGCCAACGTGCGTATCCGGCCATCGCGCAGCTTCGGCAGCAGCGCCAGAAATATCCGGCCGGTCAGTTCTGCGTCGCCGACCGCCGAATGGCGGCCATCGACGGTCACACCCAGCCAGCTGGCGAGATGCTCGAGCGTGTAACCACCGAGCCGCGGCTCGGCGACTTGCGCCAGCAGCCGCGTGTCAAGCGAACGCGGCGATGTCCACGGCAGCCCGGCGCGCTCGCACTCACGCTTCAGCACAGCCAAATCAAACCCGAGCGTATGACCGATCAGGACGGAGCCGGCGGTCGCCCCAGCGATGTCCGCCCAGGCGGCCGCAAAGCCCGGCGCTGCCGCCACCGCGGCGTCGTCGATCTGATGAATGCCGGTGGCCACCGCCGGGATCGGCACGCCCGGATTGACCAGCCGCCGCACGGCAGCCGCACGGTCGAGCTTTCCGGCCTTGAGGGGCACGAGACCTATTTCGACGATACGCGCCTTGGCGGGATCGAGACCGGTCGTCTCGGTATCGATGACGATGGCGTCGAGCCCGACCAGAGGCGTTGCATTGTTCACAGGCGCCATGTCGTCCGGCCTCCTGGCCCGCCGTTACGCGGCGGTGAGAACCTTGATCAAAGCGGGAATATCGGCACGCTTGGAAAACGCCTCGTGCGTGTGGCAGAGATTTGTCTTCAGGAAATTATGGATCGCGACGTCGTCCTTGGCGCGCAGCTTCTCGTGGATCGGCATCGCCGCCAGATAGCGATCGACAAAGCGCGCCGGAATATCCATCACGCGCTTGATTGGATGCAGGCCCATCAATGCGAGGTCGTGGTCGAGAGTCTCTCGCAATCTGGCCCAGACCTCGGGATCCAGCGACGCCGGCACGGGATAACGATCGAAGCCTTCCAGCGTGGCGGCATGGACGGCTGCCCGCACCGCGGCGGATCGCCCGCCCGCGGCGGGGCGCATCTCGCCTTCGACCGCTTCGGCCACCATGCCGAGCGTGACGGCAAAGGCGATCCAGCGCGCGCGCTCAAGCTCGGCCAGGAAGCTCTTGTCGTCGAACAGGATGTTGCCGAAAACGCCGGCCCGCGCGCGGGAATATTCGAACATGCCTTTCTGCGCCAGAAAGGCGGCCTGGGCGTCGATGAAATCCGTCAGTTCGGTGCGGGTGGCGACCGGCTGGCCGCGCCGAAACATGTCGAAAAAGCCCATAAGTCGATCCAATGCCGCTGCGGGATGACGTTCGCCCGGTCAACCTATAGCGCAGTTGACCCGGCTTGGCAGCGTGTATGGCACACTCACGCGCAAGCCGGAAATTCGGGCGTCACACATGACAGCGGCGCGCCGCAACACGCCGGCGCGCCTATGACGTCTTCTTCGCCTTCAACGTATCCTCGACGTACAATTTTTGCACGACAACAAGCACCACGGCCGCCAGCGGCGTGGCCAGCGCCAACCCCATCACACCGGCAAAAACGCCCATCACCACCTGCGCGATGATCGTCAGGGCCGGCGGAAGCGAGATCGTCCGCTGATGGATAAGCGGCGTGACGTAATAGCTTTCCACCGACTGGATCGCGAAATAGAGCACCGCCACATACACGACACTCTCGATGCCCTGACCGAACGCGATCAGAATAGCCGGCACCACCGCAACGATCGGCCCGAACGTCGGTATGAAGGCAAGCGCTGCCGCGATCAATGCCAGCGTCACGGCCAGTGGAATGCCCCAGAGCCACAGCCCGATAAAAGTGACAATGCCCACCAGCACCATCTCGATCAGCTTGCCGATTACCCACCACAGCAGCTTGTCGGCGATGTCATCGGAAAGTTTGGCGGCGCGGCCGCGGTGGCGCAGCGGCACCAGCGCCATCGCGCCGTTGCGATAGGTCTGCGGCCTCGCCGCCAGATACAGTCCGAGAACGACGATCAGGAGCGCGCTGCCGAGAAAGCCGATGGTGCCCGACACTGCGCCGAAGAAGCCGGACAGCACACTGCGCACCGAGTCCTGGCCGGGGTTCTCGATCTTCTCCGCCACCCGCTTGTAGACATCGCCGCCGAGCCAACTGCCATAGCGGTCGTCCAACTCCTTCAAGGCCCGCGGCACTTCCTCAAGGAGTTGCCGTGACTGTTCGATGACCTGTGGCGCAAGCGCCCAGATCCCGAGCCCGACAATGACGACAAGCGCGACAACCGTGCCGGCAAGAGCGGCGCCCCGCGGAATGGAGGTCCGGCCGGCGACGGCATTCGCCGCGCCGCTGAGTATCACCGCGAGCAGAATGCCGGCAAACGCCAGGAGCAGGACATCAAGGATCTGAACGGCGATGATGAGAACGAGCGTCACGATGGCGACGGTGCGGATTGCTCGTGCGGTCTCGCTGTCGCTTCCGGTCCGGGTGCGGCTGGTTTCGGCCATGAGCGTCGGTTTCCCTGAATTTCGCCGGCCCGGACAAGATTTCCCCCGATGCGGCTGCACGGCGCAAACGGCGCGTGAGACCAACCTCCCCTACACCGAGAGGTTCCCCGCATAACGGGATAGCGCCGGAATTCGCTGGCGACAGGGTTGGCGCGACAGAGTACATTTGAAAGGGGGCCTTCACCCCGGTCCGGAGCACAGATGCTGCAAGGCTGGGTCGTCATCGCGGTGGCGCTTGCGTATATCGGCCTGCTGTTCCTGATAGCCAGCTACGGGGACCGCATCCGCGGCCATGGCCATGCGATCAGCCGCGCCGGCCGCACCGGCCTGCTGATCTATCCGCTGTCGCTGGCGATCTATTGCACATCCTGGACCTTCTTCGGCTCGGTCGGCTCGGCCTCGCGCACCGGCTACGAATTCCTCACCATCTATATCGGCCCGGTGCTGATGATCGGCCTGTTCGCGCCGCTGCTGATTCGCATCGTGCGGCTGGCCAAGGCGCAGAACATCACCTCGATCGCCGATTTTATCGCCGCGCGCTACGGCAAGGGCCAGGCGGTCGCCGCCACGGTCGCGCTGATCGCCATCGTCAGTATCATCCCCTACATCGCGCTGCAGCTCAAAGCCGTGTCGTCGTCGCTGGAGACGATTCTCGCGCATCTCGCGCCGTTCGGCGGCGGGTCGCTGCCGCTGTTCGGCGACATTGCCCTGTTCGTAGCACTGTCGATGGCGACCTTCGCCGTGCTGTTCGGCACCCGGCATATTGACGCCACCGAGCATCAGGACGGCCTGATGCTGGCGATCGCGGCGGAGTCGATCGTCAAGCTGTTCGCATTTCTGGCGGTTGGCATCTTCGTGACGTTCTGGATGTTCGGCGGCCCCGGCGCCCTGTTCGAGGCGGCGCGCAACCACACGGCAACCGCCGGCATCTTTGCCTACGAGGCGCCGCTCGACACGCTGCTGATCACGACGTTGCTGTCGTTCGTCGCCATCATCCTGCTGCCGCGGCAATTCCATGTCGCAGTGGTGGAAAACAACAATGAAGGCGAGATCAAGCGCGCCGCCTGGCTGTTTCCGCTTTACCTGGTGCTGATCAACCTGTTTGTCGTGCCGATCGCGCTGGCCGGCATGATGACCTTCCCGGCCGGCACCGTCGACAGCGACATGTACGTGCTGGCGCTGCCGCTGCATTCCGGCTCCAGCGTGCTGACCATCGCCGCCTTCATCGGCGGCCTGTCGGCAGCCACCGCGATGGTGATCGTCGAATCGGTGGCGCTGTCGATCATGGTGTCGAACGACCTGATCATGCCGCTGGTTTTGCAGCGGCGTCAGGCCCTGATCAGCGGCCGCGAGAATATCGGCTCGCTGCTGCTGACGGTGCGGCGGCTGGCGATCTTCGCGATCCTGCTGCTCGCCTACTTCTATTACCGCTCGGCCGGCGAGGCGCAGTTGTTCTCGATCGGCATCCTCGCCTTCGCCGCCATCGCGCAACTGGCGCCGGCGTTTTTTGGCGGGCTGTTCTGGCGCCGCGCCACCGCCGGCGGCGCCATCGCCGGCATGACCGTCGGCATCCTGGTCTGGGCCTATACGCTGCTGCTGCCGACGTTCGCCGACATCGGCTATCTCGGCCAGCGCTTCCTGACCGAAGGCCCGTTCGGGCTGACGATGCTGCGGCCGCAGCATCTGTTCGGGCTCGAACTGTCGCCGCTGGTGCACGGCGTGGTGTGGAGCCTGATGCTGAATGTGCTCTGCTACATAGGCTTCTCGCTGCGCCGCGAGCCATCGCCGATCGAGCAGATCCAGGCCAATACCTTCGTGCCGTCGGACCTGACGCCCATCAAGCCAAGCTTCCGGCTGTGGCGCTCGTCGGTGACGGTGGAGGAGTTGATCACCACGGTCGCGCGCTATCTCGGCGAGGCGCGCACCCGCTCGGCGCTGGAGAATTTCGCCGCCACGCATGCGATCAGTCTGCAAGACAAGGACGAAGCTGACTTCCGGCTGGTGCGTCACGCCGAGCATATATTGTCCTCAGCCATCGGAGGCGCCTCGGCGCGTCTGGTCGTTTCGCTGCTGCTGCGCAAGCGGACGGTGTCGACCAAGGCGGCGCTGAAGCTGCTCGATGACGCCAATGCCGGTATTCAATACAACCGCGAAATTCTTCAGACCGCGCTCGACCACGTGCGCCAGGGCATCGCCGTGTTCGACAAGGACCTGCAACTGATCTGCTGGAACCAGCAGTTCGGCGACATTCTCGACTTGCCGCCGAGTCTGAGCCGCGTCGGCGTCGGACTGGCCGACATCCTGCGCTTCAACGGCCAGCGCGGCGGCATCGCCGCCGGCGCGATCGAGCCGTTTGTGCTCAGCCAGATCGAACGCTACGTCTCAGGCAGCGTGCCGTTCCTGGAACGCTTCGCCGAGGGCATGGTGATCGAGGTGCGTGCCAACCGCATGCCGGACGGCGGCATCGTCACGACCTTCACCGACATCACCGCCAGCGTCGAGGCGGCCGAGGCGCTTGAGCGTTCCAACGAGACGCTCGAGCGGCGGGTGCGCGAACGCACCGAGGAACTGACGCTGCTCAACGCCGCGCTGGCCCGCGCCAAGGGCGAAGCCGACGCCGCCAACATCTCCAAGACCAAGTTTCTGGCCGCCGCCAGCCATGACATCCTGCAGCCGCTCAATGCGGCGCGGCTTTACGTCACCAGTCTGATCGAACGCGGCGGGCGCGACGATCGCCGTCTGGTCGACAATATCGATGCCTCGCTGGAGGCGGTCGAGGAGATCTTTGGCGACCTGCTCGACATGTCGCGGCTCGACACCGGCGCCATGCGCCCGGAATTCGCCAGCTTCCGCATCGACGAATTGATGCGGCAGATCGAGCTTGAATTTGCGCCGCTCGCCACCGCCAAGGGCATCGAACTCAAATACGTGCCCTGCTCGGCGGTGGTGCGCTCCGACCGCCGGCTGCTGCGCCGGCTGGTGCAGAACCTCGTTTCGAACGCCATCAAATACACGCCGACCGGACAGGTGCTGATCGGCTGCCGGCGGCGCGGCGATGTCCTGCGCATCGACGTCTACGATACCGGCGTCGGCATTCCCGAATCGAAGCGGCGCGACATCTTTGTCGAATTTCACCGTCTCGCCCAGGGCGCGCGCATCGCCCGCGGCCTCGGGCTTGGCCTGTCCATCGTCGAGCGCATCGCCCGCGTGCTCGGCTGCGCCATTACGGTCAGCTCACCGCCGAGCGGCGGCTCGCATTTTGCCGTTACGGTGCCGCGATCAAATGCCACACCGGTCGAACTGCCGGCACGCAACGACACCCGCATCGACCCGAGCCAACTCGCCGGCACCACCGCGCTGTGCATCGACAACGAACCTTCGGTACTCGACGGAATGGAAATGCTGCTGCAAGGCTGGGGCTGCGCGGTTATCAAGGCGCCGGAGCTCGCCGAAGCGCTGACGGCCATCGACCGGAGCCCGACCCTGCCGAACGGGCTCCTGGTCGACTATCACCTGGACCACGGCAACGGCATTGAGGCGATTGCCGCGCTGCGCGCCCGCTGCGGCGACTTGCCGGCGATCCTGATCACCGCAGATCGTTCGCCGGCGGTGCGCGAGCAGGCCCGCACCGCCAACATTCAGGTGCTGAACAAACCGATCAAGCCGGCGGCGCTGCGGGCCTTGCTGGCGCAATGGCGGGTGCTGCGGACGGCGGCGGCGGAGTAGGTCCGGCCTCATGGCGCGAGCGACGCGTCTCGCACCATGAACCGCCCATCCTTGGATCGGGCGCTAGCGCGCGCTCCTCAGGATGAGGCGGACATCACCCTTCCGCCACCGCGGCCTGCGACCACTGGCCGGCTTCGATCTTGGCGGCGGCGATGACCGCCTGCGTGCGGCTCTCGACGCCGAGCTTCTGCAAGATGGCGGACACGTGTGCCTTGACCGTCGCCTCCGAGACGCTGAGCTGATAGGCGATCTGCTTGTTCAGCAGGCCTTCCGACAACATCATCAGGACGCGGACCTGCTGGGGAGTCAATGTCGCCAGACGGGCTATCAATTCGGCGGTCTCAGCATCCGAGCGAGCACTGAGATCGACGTCAGGTGGCGTCCAGACGCCGCCACTCAGGATGCGCGAGATGGCGGTACGCATGTCGTCGACGCCAAGGGTCTTTGGAATGAACCCCGACGCACCGAATTCCATGCAGCAACGAATCGTGGCGGGATCGTCATTGGCGGATACCACGGTCACCGGGACGCTTGGGTATTGCGCGCGCATGTACATCAAGCCGGAAAAGCCGCGCACTCCCGGCATGGCCAGATCCAGCAGCACCAGATCGACCTCGCCACCCTTCTCGAGCAAGGCGGCGGCATCGTCGAAAGTACCGGCCTCCGCAATATCGACCCGCTCCAGCAGGCCGGACACTGCTTCGCGCAAGGCCCCACGAAACAGCGGGTGGTCGTCTGCGATCACCAGCCGGTACTGCAAGATCTCGTTCAACCGAACCATCCTTCGTGCAGGGCGGCGGCCAGGGGCCCCGCATGACTACGACTATAGTAGACAATATCGAGTCGTCTCGTCTCGCATGCGTTACGAAAACCGTCTGGTGCAATGCAGCATCGATCTTCCTCGCCGTCGCGTGTCGGGAGCCGTGGATGAAACCGGAATCGCAGTGCCCAAAGCGGCATTACGCGGCCGTTAGTCCGAAAGTCTTATAAGCCCCCGCTAACAGCGATGTTAGGTTGAAAAAACTTGGTCACAGTCGGCTCTCAAGACCGACGGACCGCGGCAAGCTCGGGGGGGCCGCCAATGAACGCCATTTTCGACCTCCCCTACCATCGACCAATCGGAAACCGAGCGCGCGGCTCGGCGCCCTTATTACTTAGGGAGGAAGGCAACCCATGGCTCCTGCACCCAGTCAAGCCAACACCGACGAACACTGGAAAAAAACCTCTCGCCTGATGTTCACGCATCTCGGCGTGTGGTTTTTCTTCGGTTACGTCGTCCACATGTTCGTCGTGCCGCTGAACAAGATCATCATCCCCGTTCTCGGCTTCCCGCTCGGCTTCTACATGGCCGCCCAAGGCTCGTTGATCGTGTTCGTTGTCATGCTGTTCATGTTCGCGAAACAGCAAGACAAAATCGACCGCGATTACGGCATGGCCGAAGACGATTGAGGGGGACACGAAAATGGCAGTTCAATCAGCCGATACATCGGCCTTTTATAAAAACCTCGGACGCATGTACGCCACCTACACCGGTGGCTTTATCGCGTTCATCATCCTGATCGCCATCCTCGAACAGGTCGGCGTGCCGAACCGCATTCTCGGCTACATGTTCGTGGGCTTCACCATCATCGTTTACGCCGTCATCGGCGTGATGACGCGAACAGCCGAGGTGTCCGAATACTATGTCGCAGGCCGGCGAGTGCCGGCGCTGTACAACGGCATGGCGACCGGTGCCGACTGGATGTCTGCGGCATCCTTCGTCGGCATGGCGGGCACACTGTTCCTGCTCGGCTATGACGGCCTTACCTGGGTGCTTGGCTGGACCGGCGGTTACGTGCTGGTGTCGATCCTGATCGGCCCCTATCTGCGCAAGTTCGGCGCCTACACCGTGCCAGACTTCATGTCGTTCCGCTTCGGCGGCAACTTCGCGCGGCTCATCGCCGTTATCGTTCTGGTCTGCTGCTCGTTCACGTACGTGACGGCGCAGATCTTCGGCACCGGCATTATCGCCTCGCGCTTCCTGGGCATGCCGTTCGAACTGGCGGTGTTCGCCGGCCTCGCCGGCATCCTGCTCTGCTCGATGCTGGGCGGCATGCGGGCGGTCACCTGGACGCAGATTGCCCAGTACATCGTGCTGATCATCGCCTACCTGACGCCGATCGTCATCCTGTCCACCTCGCGCTATGGCATTCCGATCCCGCAGCTGACCTACGGGACCGCGATCGCCGAAATCACCGCGCGGGAAGGCCAGATGCTGGCCAGCGGACTGGCGACGGCAGCCAACCTGAAGCCGCACATCTCGCCGTTCATCAACTATACGCCGCTGAACTTCTTCGCCATCTGCCTTTGCATGATGGTGGGCACAGCGTCGTTGCCGCACATCCTGATGCGCTACTTCACCACCCCGACGGTGCGTGAGGCGCGTCAGTCGGTCGCCTGGTCGTTGCTGTTCATCTTCCTGCTGTACTTCTCGGCGCCGGCCTACGCGGCGTTCTCGAAGCTGGAAGTCTACAACAACGTTATCGGCCGCAATCTGACCGACATCCGTCCCTGGTTGTTCACCTGGGGCGAACTCGGCCTGATCCAGATCTGCGGCAAGAACGCGGCCAGCATCGATACGATCGTCGCTTCCTGTAAGGCCATCGCCGGCCACCCCGGCGTCGTGCGTCTGCAGGACTTCGTGATCAACACGGACGTGATCGTGCTTTCCACACCGGAAATCGCGGGACTTCCCTACGTGATCACCGGCCTGGTCGCCGCCGGCGGCCTGGCGGCGGCGCTCTCCACCGCCGACGGCCTGTTGCTGGCCATCGCCAACGCGTTGTCGCACGACATCTACTACAAGATGATCGACCCCAACGCGCCGACGGTGCGCCGGCTCACCGTGGCCCGCGTCCTGCTGTTCCTTGTGGCCGTGGCGGCCGCCTATCTGGCATCGACCAGACCGGGCGACATTCTGGCCATGGTCGGCTGGGCGTTCTCTCTCGCCATGGCGGGTAACTTCCCGGCACTGGTGATGGGCGTCTGGTGGAAGCGTGCGACCACGGCAGGTGCGGTCTCCGGCATGATCGCCGGCTTCGGCCTCTGCATCTTCTACCTGGTCGTCACCCGGTACTTCCCGGGCGCCGGTGTCAGCTACTTCGGCATGTCGTCACTGACGAACCCGATGACCGGCGCGCCACTCGTCGATGTCGCCAAGGCGGTTGCCGCCCCCGGTGGCATGGACAGCTGGGTTGCAGCGTCGCACCCGATGGCGAACAGGGTCGGCTGGTTCGGCCTCAACAACATCGCTTGCGGTCTGTTGGGCATGCCGGTCGGCTTCCTGACCATCTACGTGGTGAGCTTGATGACCAAGGCACCGTCCCTGGAAATGCAGGCCTACATCGACGAAATCCGGAAGCCGCGTGGCCGCACGGTGCTCGAAGAAAAGACCTGATCGGCTCTGCCGGTCTGATCGGAGCGGGGCCCTGCGGGGCCCCGCTTTTTTTCAGGCGCATGTTCGGTTAGACAGGTCCGTACCATCGGGCCTGACGGGCCGGATCACGTGCCTTAAGCTGCCAACGTACTGACTTGTTTTGAGGGAGCGCGGTTCGTGGGGTCGAGCGATACCATCCTGTCATCGTGGCTGTTCCTGGCGCCGAATTTTATTCTGGCGGCGCTGATGTACACGCTGCTCGGCCGCGTTCTGCTCGGCCTGATCGTGCCGCCGGAGTCGCCGAACTACATCTGGCGCTTCTTCGTGCGCGTCACCGATCCGTTCGTCGCCATCATTTCCGTCGTGACGCCGAAGGCCGCTGTGCCGGTCGTGGTCTGGTTGTTCGGCGTGGTCTGGCTGTTCTGGCTGCGCGTCGGTCTGCTCTATCTGTTCCTCGTGATGGGCGCCGTGCCCAGAGCCGGTTGAGAGGCGCCCATGGAACGCAACATCTATTATGTCGGCATCTCGTTCTTCGGGATGATCAATGGCATCTTCAATCAGACCGCACTGCTGTTTGCGCTGATCCATGTGCAGGTGCTGGCGCCCTCTCTGCTGTTCGGCTCGACCGGGCTCACCCTCATGTTCTCGTCGCTAATGGTATCGACCGCGACCATCGTCATCGCCGGCATTCCCGCGGCGCTGTACGAACGCTTCATCGGCGCCAAGGACGATTCGACCGTGGTGTCGCTGTGGATCTGGCTCGCCGGTACGGCGATCCTGACGCTGCCGGCGATCGGCAATTTTTTCGAGATCGGCCTTTAATATTGAGGGGCTGCCGGGAACCGGCTCGCCGGGTACGGTGTTTCACGCATTGACGCCGCCGACGCAGCGGTGACTTTGGCATAGCAATTGCTTTTTCGTATCGGAGCCTGGGGGGCCGATGGTCACAGGAGCCGGCCATGTTCCCGTTTACGCGCTACGCGTTTTTCACCCTTGCCCGCGATGCCGGCTTTGTTGCGCTCGCCGGCATCACGATGATGGTGGCCGCCTCCGGCTATGAAGCCGCGACCGCCCTCAAAGTTGGCGCCACGGTGGCGCTGGCATTCTGCGTCCTGCTGCTGTGCCGCTCCTCCCTCCTCACCGACGAGCGCTTCCAGCGCAGCGAGGCCTGGCGCGGCCTGCACCCGGACGAGCGGCCGGCCGGCGATCACGGCCGGGAGGCGGCGCGGCGCCAGATGGAGGAACTCATGCTGCACTTCGCCAAGGGCGCAGCCGGGATCGCCGGCATCCTGTTTTCCTCGGCGCTGATTTGCAGCGTCGGCACCCTGGCCCAGGCCGGATACTGACGTTTTTTCGTTGCCGCCTGGAATATGTTCTGCGCTACCATTGTTGGCGTCGGATCGGACCAGATGGGGGACCGGGAACGGCAATGGAAGAAATGCGCAAAATCGCGTTCGAGACCGTGCAGCGCGCCTGCCTGTTCGGCACGCTGGCGATTTTCTGCACCATGGTCGGGATGTCGTTCCATGCCCAGCTGGCGTTCCAGACCGGCGGCACCCTGACCATGCTGATGGCGCTGATCCTGATTTACAAGGCGCGCGAGGCGCTCACCAAGGACTACCGCCGCACCGAAATGTGGCTGTATCTGCCGAAGGACTTCCGGCCACCGGAAGCCTATGCGCAATGGGCCAGTTCGACCGTGCTGCGCGACACCTATCTCACCTTCGCGCTGTGGACCTCGGCGGTAGCGATCGCGATGTGGGTGGTCGCGCTGTTGTTCGGGATTTTCGGCGTCAGTTGAAGGCCGCTATCGGCGGCCGCCGATGAATTGCAGCATGACCTCGCGGCGGTGCGGCCGGCGGCGGTGCTCGATCAGATAAAGTCCCTGCCAGGTGCCCAGCGCGAGCCGGCCTCGGCTCACCGGCACATGCAGCGATACGCCGGTCAGCATCGCCTTCACATGCGCCGGCATGTCGTCCGGCCCTTCCGAATCGTGCACCCAGGGTGCCTCTTCAGGCGCCAGCCGGGCCAGCGCCGTCATCAGGTCGGTCTGAACGTCCGGGTCGGCATTTTCCTGGATGGTGAGCGATGCCGAGGTATGGCGCAGATAGACCAGCAGAACTCCCTCCCCGGCGCGGCATTCGGTAACGAAGGCTGCAGCG
The DNA here is from genome assembly GCA_022843325.1 of Pseudolabrys sp. GTDB lineage: Bacteria > Pseudomonadota > Alphaproteobacteria > Rhizobiales > Xanthobacteraceae > Pseudolabrys. The sequence goes on from JALHNV010000001.1 coordinate 122,140, forward strand.
TCCCGCGTGATGTCGGTTAAACCTGCGCCGGGCGTCTCGACCCGTAAAGTCGCCGTCGCGATCAGATCGGGCACGGCTTCGGTCATTGCGGACAGGCGGCTGGGCATACCAGGGATTTCCGTTTGCAAGGTGCGGATCGGAGGGGCAGCCCTAGCGCATGACGTCCCGCTGCAGCGCGACGATCATGTCCATCAGCCGGCGCCAGGCGTCCTCGATGGCGGCGCGGGCCCGCTCGACGTCTTCAGCGCTCGGCAGCTTGATCTTCGGGTCGCTCTTGGCGGCCGGCGGGGCGAGTTCGGCGGGCGGGCGGGGCGCCGGCGGTTCACGCAGCGCCGCAAGGTCGCTCCTCAGTTTTGCGGTCTGATCCTGCAGGCGGGCAATCTCCTGCTCCAGAGCGGCGCGTTCCTCCGGCACAGGCTGGCAGGTCCAGCCGGCGCTGCGCGGACCGCAGAACGCAACCTGGCCGGACTGGCTGTCGAGACGCAGCAAACCGCCATCGACCTTCTGGAAGCTGAAGCGGCCTCCCGCGGCGGGCGGCTCCGGCGGCAGGGCGGTGACCGGGGGTAATTCCGCAGGTAATTCTGCCGGCTTGGCCGGGGTTTGCTCGGCCTCAGACGGCGCAATCGCTGCCGGCGGCGCCGCATCCGGCGCCTGTGCCAGCGTGGGGGCCGCCGACAGCGCCCAGACAATGGCGACAATGGAGATGCGCATGGCCAATTTCCCGTGAGAGGCCTGACTCTATCACCCAGCCGGACGGCGGAAGAATGGCTGAGCGCAATTGCCCTGTTGACACCTTATGCCGCAGCGCACGCATGGCTCGTCTGACGCGTACGAAATATAGCGTTTTGTTTCTGATTACAGATACTTAGCGGGTGAACCCCGTTCCTTGACTCAAGGGTACCTGAACAGTATGGTCCGCGCGCCTTTGAGGGCGGCGGAATTCTCAGAAGTCTTGGTCTATCCGCGGGTCGAAAGCATGGCTGACGGCACGCACGGCGACAAAGATCATCGAGGGCAATCGCCGGACGACGAGGCCGCTCTCTCCGCGAGGCTAAAGCGACTCGGCGAACGGCTCACTGTCACGGGCCGGCCGTCCGAAGACGTGTCAGGCCCTCGTCAGACCACCGATCCGTCGCAGATGGCGCGCGGTTTCAGGCTGTCGACCGAGCTGGTAGCGGGTGTGCTGGTGGGCGCGATGATCGGCTGGCTGATTGACCGCTGGCTGGGCATTTCCCCTTGGGGAATGATGGTGTTTCTGTTACTCGGCTTCGCCGCCGGCATTCTTAACGTGATGCGGGCGGCGGGAATTGTGCGCGAAAAGAAATTGAACGATTAGATCATGGCCGACCCGATTAAACAGTTCCAGATTGTCGATCTGTTCCCGATCGCCAAAATCGGCAATACCGACATCGCCTTCACCAATTCGGCAGCCTTCATGGTGCTCGCCGTTGGCGGCATCACCACTTTCCTGCTGGCGACGACGCGGCGCCGCGAAGTGGTGCCCGGCCGCATGCAGTCGATCGCGGAACTGTCCTACGAGTTCGTCGCCAATACGCTGCAGACCACAGCCGGCAAGGAAGGGATGAAGTTCTTCCCCTTCGTGTTCTCGCTGTTCATGTTCATCCTGATCGCCAATCTGATTGGCCTCATTCCCTACGCCTTCACCATCACTTCGCACATCGTCGTCACGCTGGCGCTGTCGATGAGCGTGTTCCTCACCGTGCTGATCTACGGTTTCTGGAAGAACGGGCTGCATTTCTTCAACCTGTTCGTGCCGAAAGGCGTGCCGCTCTACATCCTGCCGCTGATCGTGTTCATCGAGGTGCTGTCGTTCATTTCGCGCCCGGTGTCGCACAGCGTGCGTCTGTTCGCGAACCTGCTCGCCGGCCACATCACGCTCAAGGTCTTCGCGGGTTTCATCACCCTGCTGGGCAGCCTCGGCATCGCCGGCATTATCGGCGCGACGCTGCCGCTGGCGCTGGTGGTGGCCTTCTTCGCGCTCGAGCTTCTGGTCGCCTTTCTGCAAGCCTACGTCTTCGCCATCCTCACCTGCATCTACATCAACGATGCCATTCACCCGGGCCACTAAGGCCTGACACGTTCTAGAAAAGGAGTTCGACATGGATCCAGTGGCAGCAAAGTACATCGGTGCCGGCATCGCCTGCATCGGCATGGGTCTGGCCGGCCTCGGCGTCGGTACGATTTTCAGCCAGTATCTGGCCGCCGCGCTGCGTAACCCGTCGGCCGCGCCGGGACAGTTCGGCAACCTGATCATCGGCTTCGCCGTGACCGAAGCGCTCGGCATCTTCTCGCTGCTGATCGCGCTGCTGCTTCTGTTCGCCGTCTAGTCCGGGCAAGGCGTTCCGATGGCCACCACGACAACTGAACTGACTGCGCAATCCACGGGAGCGGCGGCACCTTTTCCGCCGTTCAACGCGGATACGTTTGCCTCGCAGTTGTTCTGGCTGGCCCTCTGCTTCATCTTCCTGCTGGTGATGATGTGGAAGGTGGCCCTGCCCCGCATCGGCGGGATCATCGACAACCGCTTGCAGCGGATTTCCGGTGATCTGGCCGAAGCGGCGGCCCTGAAGGGTCAATCGGACGACGCCATCGCCGCCTACGAGAAGGCGCTGGCCGACGCCCGGGCTCGCGCCCAGGCGATCGCCAACGAAACCCGCGACAAGCAGGCGGCGGAAGCCGACCTGACCCGCAAGCGGCTCGAGGACGAGCTGAACGTCAAGCTGGCGGACGCCGAGAAGACCATCGCCGCCACCAAGACTGCGGCAATGTCCAATGTCCGCGGCATTGCCGCGGACGCGACCAAGGCGATCGTCGAACGGCTGATCGGCAAGGTGCCGTCCGACAGCGCCGTCGATGCCGCCGTCGCCGATACGCTCAAGCGCTGACGAGGGCCCGATGCTGCAAAATCCCGACACCTGGGTCGCCGTCGCCTTTGTCCTCTTCATCGGCGGCCTCGGCTATCTCGGCGTCCACCGCGTGATCGGCAAGGCGCTCGACGACCGCGCGGCGCGGATCAAGGCCGAACTGGACGAAGCCCGCAAGCTCAAGGACGAAGCCGCCCAGTTGCTGGCCCAGTACCAGCGCAAGCGGCAGGAGGCCGAGGGCGAGGCGCAGGAAATCGTCGCCAGCGCCAAGGCCGAGGCCGACCGCATGGCGGTCGAGGCCAAGGCCAAGATCGAGGAATTCGTCGCCCGCCGCACCAAGATGGCCGAGGCCAAGATCGCCCAGGCCGAGGCGCAGGCCACCGCCGACGTCCGTGCCGCCGCTGCTGACGCTGCCGTCGCTGCCGCCGAGAAAATCCTCACCCAGGAGGCCAAAGGCGGCCTGGGCGGCGAACTGATCGCCAAGGGCATCGACGACGTCCGCAAGAAGCTGAACTAGCAGGCGGATTCAGCCGCCTCTCGGCGGCTGTGCGGCATTGCCGCAGATTTTTCCCCGCAGTTAGCCCCGCATCGGAACTCCGGCTTTGCCTCCGCGGCGCCGGGCTCGTATTCTCACATGGTGATTCGTTTGTTTTGTACGCGTGATTGGTCCGCGTAACCGTTTTGTCCCCATTTTTTGAACGCGCGCCGGAACGACCGGCCGAGGAAGCCCGTGGTCATCTTCGACTGCAATGGCGTGCTCGTTGACAGCGAGCCGCTGGCAACCGCGATCGTATCGCAGGAGTTCATGCGCGCCGGCTTCGCGCTGACGCCGGATATTGTCGCGCGCTATTTCACGGGCCGCCGCCACGCCGACATGTTCGCCGAGGTCGAGATCGCCGCGGGCCGCAAGCTGCCGGCCGATTTTCCCGCTATCGTCGCCGCCGCCACCTTGCGCCGCTTCCGCGCCGAACTGCGCGCAACCCGGCATGTCGGCCACGCTCTGACATGGATCCGCGGGCCCAAATGCGTCGCCTCGTCGTCCTCGCTGGACCGCATCCGCGTCAGCCTGGAGAGCACCGACCTCATCCGCTATTTCGAGCCGAACCTGTTTTCCGCCGGCGATGTGCCGGCTGGCAAGCCTGCGCCCGACCTGTTCCTGCACGTCGCGGCCAGGATGAAGGTCGAACCCCGCGACTGCGTGGTGGTCGAGGATTCGCCCGTCGGCGTCGCCGCCGGTGTCGCCGCCGGCATGAAGGTGATCGGCTTTGTCGGCGGCAGTCACGCCGGTAGTCAGCTCGGCAACAGCCTGCGCACGGCCGGCGCGCGCGCCGTGATCTCGGACATGCGCGCCCTCAAGGGCACCATTATCGACCTCCGCGGCTGGTAGGTCTGCCGCCGGCCTATCGTTTGGCGCGCGGCGCCGGACGCCTGCGCTCCGGCTGACTAACCGGATCGAAGCCGACATAGACGATGTAGGAATCGATCAGCCCCAGCGGCTGCGGCAGCGGGAAGGTAATCTCGGAATCGACATGGGTGAACAGGACGCGGTCCACCGCGGAATTAACGGTGACCGGCACCCGCGCCAGTTTCGACACGATGGTCTTCGGACTCGTACCCTCCTGCACCACCGCGATGCGCAGCGGCACATCCACGGTGCCGGGCGTCCCGGCCGGGCCGGTGATGATCCGACCTTCTACGCCGACCTTCATGGTCATGACGCCAGCATTCACCTGACATTCCCGGGCGGTACGAATGATGGTGCCCTGGTAGCGCACGTCGAGCGCGCTCGGTGCTGGGTCGCCAGGCTTGCCGATCACCAAAGTCGCGGCGCCGGTGCGCGTATCAACGCTCGGGCATTCGAGATCGTCGGTCGTGGGCGCAGCAGCCGTCGCGGCTGCGCCGGCATTGGCGTTGGTGGCCTTCGACGAGGAACTGAACATATCCAGCGGCGATGTGCTGAGCAGGCTGCTGCTGCCGCAGGCCGCGAGCGCCAGCGCGCCGCCAAGCAACACAATGGCACGCCCCCCGGCCCGTGACCTTCGTCGATGGTGCTCCCCAAGCATTTTTCTCACTCACTTTTATGGAACTGGACGGCGCCCTTATAGCAAGCCAAGCGTGGCAAGCCCAAGGCGGCAGGGACAAAGGGGGATCGTCAGGCCGGGTCATCCTGCAGGCGGGCATACAGCAGATGATCCTGCCAGACCCCGTTGATGCAGAGATAGGCCCGCGCATAGCCTTCGCGCGTGAATCCGGTCTTTTCCAGCAGGCGGACAGACGCGGCATTGCCGGGAATGCAGGCCGCCTCGAGCCGGTGCAGCCGCAGGGTCCGGAAACCGAACGGCACCAGCGCCCGCATGGCCGCGGACATGTAGCCGTGGCGGGCGAATGGCGCGCCGATCCAGTAACCGATGCTGCCGGCTTGGGCCACGCCGCGCCGGATATTGGCCAGCGTGAGGCCGCCAACCAGCGCATTATCGTCGCTGCGGAAGATCAGGAAGGCGTAGGCCAGATCGTTGCGCTGGTCCTCCGCATAGCGCTTCAACCGGCGCCGGAACGCGCCGCGGGTCAGATCGTCGGCCGGCCAGATCGGCTCCCACGGCGTCAGGAAGGAGCGGCTGGCCTCGCGCAGCGCCGCCCATTCGGCATGGTCGCTGCCCTGCGGCGCACGCAGCGTGACCCCGGCGCCGGTGATGGCCGGCATCGGTTCGCTGAAGCTGACGGAACGGAAGAACGCCATGGGACGGTCTCGGCCGGTTCCTGCGCTGCTGTTAGGCGGCCCGGCGAACCAGACTTTCAGCAATCGCCGCCGTGCTTTCAAGCCCATTGCCGGGCCCGAGGGCGGCGATGGCCGGCCGGCTGCGCCGGATCAGCGCGGAGCCGGCCGCGCAGGCGCTCTCGACGGTCACCGCATCGACCTTAGCGACGATTTCGTCGAGCGGGATCGGCCGGCCATAGGCCAGCATCTGCCGTGCCAGCTGGCCGATGCGCGCCTCGGAGCTTTCCAGCGCCATCAGCAGGCCGGCCTTCATCTGCGCCTTGGCGCGGGCGACCTCGGCCTCGGTGATGGTCTCGGTCGCCTTGGCGATTTCGTCGATCACCACCCGCATCAGTTCGGGTGCATCGGTCTCATCGGTGCCGGCATAAAGGCCGAACATGCCCGTGTCGGAATACGGCATGTGGAAGGCCTGGATCGTATAGCAAAGGCCGCGGATCTCGCGCACCTCCTGAAACAGGCGCGAGGACATGCCGCCGCCCAGGACATTGGTGAACACCTGAAGGCTATACAGCGCCGGATCGCCGACCGGCAGACCCTGCAACGCCATGGCGATATGCACCTGTTCAAGATCGCGGGTCTCGACCCGCGTGCCGCCGTGGAAATGCGCCGCCTCGGGCATCGGCGCGTCGGGGCCGACGAAACTGCTGAAGCGCTTCTCGACTTCCGCGACAACCGCCTCGTGATCGACGGCACCGGCCGCGGCCACCAGCATGTTCGGGGCGCGATAATTGCGCGACAGATAGGCGCGCAGGCGCGTTGAGTTGAACGAGCGCACGGTTTCCGGCGTGCCCAGAATCGAGCGGCCGACCGGCTGCTGCGGAAACGCGGTTTCCTGCAGCCGGTCAAAGACCAGATCGTCGGGGGCGTCCTCGGTGGCGCCGATCTCCTGAACGATGACGTTCTGCTCGCGCCGCAACTCCTCGGGATCGAACGACGGCTCGGACAGAATGTCAGCGAGCACTTCGAGCGCCAACGGTACGTCGGCCTTCAGCACGCGGGCAAAATAACCGGTGCTTTCGACGCTGGTAGCAGCGTTGAGGTCGCCGCCGACCGCTTCGATCGATTCGGCGATCTGGCGCGCAGTGCGCAGCCTGGTACCTTTGAAGGCCATGTGCTCAAGCAGATGCGAGATGCCGTGTTCGTCCTGCCGCTCGTCGCGGCTGCCGGAGCCGGTCCAAACACCCAGCGAGGCGCTTTCCAGATGCGGCATGCGGTCGGTCACGACCGACAGACCGGACGGAAGCCGGGTGATTTCAACGCTCATGCCGCTGCTCCTTCACGCGCCGCGCGTGACGCCGACGCTACGAATTCTTCCACTGCCGCCTGATCGGCCGGCAGGACCTTGATCTTCTCCGGCCGCGACGCCAGGTCGGCAAGCCAATCTGGGAGCGCCGGGGTGATCCCGCAAGCAGCTTCGACGGCCTCCGGGAATTTGGCCGGATGCGCGGTCGACAGCACCACCATCGGCACGGCGGGGTCGCGGGTCTCTTTCTCGGCCACCGCCAAAGCCACAGCGGTATGCGGATCGGCGCAATAGGCGGCTTCGCGAAGCCAGGTGCGGATGGTCGCCGCGCTCTCGTCCTCATCGGCGCGATTAGCGCCGAAAAGTGACCGCATGGCCGTCAGTGCCGGCGTCGGCACCCTAAAACGACGAGACTGCCCCAGCGAACCCATCAGCGCGCGCACGGTATCGGCATCCCGGCCGCAGGTCTCGAACAGCAGACGCTCGAAATTCGACGATACTTGGATATCCATCGATGGCGACGTTGTCGGCGTCACGCCCTTGATCTCGTATTCCCCGGTCGCCAGCGTGCGCGCCAGGATGTCGTTGACGTTGGTCGCAATCACCAGCCGGTCGATCGGCAGGCCCATGCGGGACGCGACATAACCGGCATAGACGTCGCCGAAATTGCCGGTCGGCACGGTGAAGGCCACCTTGCGGTGCGGCGCGCCGAGCGCCACCGCGGCGGTGAAGTAGTAAACCACCTGTGCCACGATGCGCGCCCAGTTGATCGAATTGACGCCGGACAGCCGCACCCGGTCGCGGAAGGCATGGTGGTTGAACATCGCCTTCACCAGCGCCTGGCAGTCGTCGAAATTGCCGTCGATCGCCAGCGCGTGAACGTTGCTATCCGGCACCGACGTCATCATCCGCCGCTGCACGTCGGAGACGCGACCGTGCGGATACAGCGCAATGACGTCGACCTGGGAACGGCCGCGGAACGCCTCGATCGCCGCGCCGCCGGTATCGCCCGACGTTGCGACCACGATGGTGGTGCGCTCGCCGCGCTGGTGCAGCGCGTGGTCCATCAGCCGCGCCACCAGCTGCATGGCGAGGTCCTTGAACGCCAGCGTCGGGCCATGAAACAATTCGAGCACGAACAGATTGTCGCGCAGCTGCACCAGTGGCGCCGTGGCCGGATGACGGAACGTGCCATAGGCCTCGCGCGCCATGCGCGCCAGATCGCCCTCGGCGATGCTGTCGCCGACAAACGGCTTGATGACCTCGACCGCGACCTCGGCATAAGGCCGCCCGGCGAAGCCCGCGATGGTCTCCGGCGACAGCGCCGGCCAGCTCACCGGAACATAGAGGCCGCCGTCTCGCGCCAGGCCAGCCAGCATCGCCGAAACGAAATCGAGCGAGGCGGCTTCGCCCCGAGTTGAGACATAACGCATTGAATAATCTAACGTTTCAGGCCGGTTACAGCCGGGATTGCGGCCACACTAGCCCTGCTCGGGGGCTTTCACAAGAAAGCCCCCGTGCACCGACGAGGCCCCTGTCCGATCGGGCGTGTCAGGCAATCAGTCCGCCGCCGTCGATATAGATGATGGCGCCGCTGGCGAAGCCGTTCAGCATGAAGGCGTGGATCTGGCGCGCGAGGTCGTCCGCCACACCAACGCGTCCGGCCGGCAGTCCCGCAGCGATCTTGGCCAGCATATCGGCGCGGGCTGCTTCCGCCATCGCGGCACGGATCGGCGTGTCGACGATGCCCGGCGAGACGCAGTTGACGCGGATCGGCGCCATTTCCAGCGCGAGCGCCCGGGTCAATGACTCGAGCGCGCCGTTGGCGGCGCTGACGATGGCGGAGTTCGGCCGCGGCCGCAGGCTGAGAAAGCCGGAGGTCAACGTCAGCGAGCCGCCGGCGTTGATCTGGGCGGCGCGGGCGACGCGCCAGGCGCCCCAGAACTTGCCTTCCATGGTGGCGCGCACGTCGTCCATCGACACGCTCTTGAACGGCCCGGAGCGAAGCTGCGCCGCCGTCACCACCACATGATCGACCGCGCCAGAGGTGCGGAAAAGATTGGCAACGCTGTCATCGCTGGAAACATCGGTAACGATGGCGGTGGCGCCGATCTTGTCGGCCGCGGCTTTCAGACGCTCGGCGTTGCGGGACGCAATGATGACCTCGGCGCCTTCCTTCCGTGCCAGTTCGGCGGTGGCGAGACCGATACCGGAAGAGCCTCCGACGACGACGACTTTCTTGCCCGCAAGCGACATGATGTTTCCTTCGATTTCGTGTTCACAATTGGCAGGTGGTTTGCTGGCGCACTAAATCACGGCCCGGTTCATGCAACAATATGCATCGGCATTTCACATTGAGAAATGCCGATTACCGGCGGCGTAGTCGACCAACCAGCCAAACGAGGTACACGCCGGCCAGCGCCAGCGCGAGGCCGAACCAGGTGACCACGTATTGCAGATGGTTGTTCGGCAGGTTGACTTCCAGCTTGCCCGGCAGCGGCAGGCCGCCCGGCGGCACCGGCGATTCCTGGTCGATATAGAAGGGTGCGGCACTCATCCACTTCTTGGCGTCCGAGATCGCCTGCGGATCGCGCACGTACCAGAGGTTGCCGGTTACATCGTCTGCTGGCGTAAAGGTGCCGCGCGGCTCCGTCCAGCGCATCACACCGGTGACATCGACAATGCCGCGCGGCGCGCCGAGGGTACGCGTCGATGGGTCCTTGCGATCGACCGGTACGAATCCGCGGTTGACGATGACGACACTGCCACCCGGCAGCCGCGCCGGCGACAACACCCAATAGCCCGGTCCCTTGACGTCCGGCCGCAGCGGCGAGCCGGCGGTATAGACCAGCGCCTCCTCGCCTTCGATGAACTCGGCCGGAAACGTGACGCGGGTGAATTCGTCGCGGTCCTGCTCGAGGCGCGGCCAGTCGGCGCGCGGCGCCAGATCCTTCGGCGGGCCGGCCAGCCGCGTGTTCAGCGAGAGGATCAAGTTCTCCTTCCAGACCTTGCGGTCCATCTGCCACTTGCCGAAGCCGATCAGGAGAGAGATGGCGGCGAGCGCAAATAACGTCGGCACCACGATGCCGCGCCTGCGTGTTTCACTGGGCATGCTCACGCGTCACGCTGGCGCTCGCGGCGCCCCTCGGAAGCCTTGTGATGGTACTGGAGCGCGATCAGGAGACCCTTGATGGGCCGAAGCGGGCCGAGCGTCACCAACAATACGCCCGGCACCCACAGGGCCGCGTGCAGCCAGTACGGCGGTTGATAGACCACCTCGGTCAGCAGCGCGGCGAATACCACCAGCGCGCCGCCGATCAGGATGGCGAACACCGCCGGGCCGTCGCCGGAATCGGCAAAGCCGAAGTCGAGGCCGCATGTCTCGCACGCCGGCCGCAGCCCTAGAAAGCCCTGGAACAGCCGGCCCTGGCCACAGGCCGGGCAGCGGCCGAGGAGGCCCCTGGCGATCGGCAAAGCGGTGGGCGCGACAGGGTCAGCCATACGTCGTTCCGTCCAGCCTTGAATGCAAAAGGGCGGCGTCGCCGCCGCCCCTTCGCGCAACCATGAACCGGCCGTCAGTGCGCCGGGCCTGCGGCCCACACATATATGCAGGCGAACAGGAACAGCCAGACCACGTCGACGAAATGCCAGTACCAGGCGGCAAATTCGAAGCCCAGGTGATGCTCCGGCGTGAAGTGTCCCCGCAGCGCCCGCACCAGACAGACGATCAGGAAGATCGTGCCGATGATGACATGGGCGCCGTGGAAGCCGGTCGCCATGTAGAAAGTGGCGCCATAGATGTGGCCGCTGAAGGCGAAGGCGGCGTGCGAATATTCATAGGCCTGCACGCAGGTGAACAGCAGGCCCAGCACGATGGTCAGGATCAGGCCCCACTTCAGGCCCTGGCGATCGTTCTCCAACAGCGCGTGGTGCGCCCAGGTGACGGTGGTACCGGAGGTGAGCAGGATCAGCGTGTTGAGCAGGGGCAGATGCCACGGGTCGAAGGTCTCGATGCCCTTGGGCGGCCAAACGCCGCCGGTGGCCGCGAGCCGTCCGATCTCGTTGGCGGCGTCCGGGAACAGCGCGGTGTTGAAATAGGCCCAGAACCAGGCGACGAAAAACATCACCTCGGAGGCGATGAACAGGATCATGCCGTAGCGGTGCGAGATCTGCACCACGCGGGTGTGATAACCGCCATGCTCCGCTTCGCGGATCACGTCGCGCCACCACCCAATGAAGGTGTAGAGCACGCCGATCGTGCCGGCACCGAACACCAGCGGGGCGGCCGCATACATGTTGTGCATCCAGCTCACGGCGCCGACCGCCATGACGAAGGCGGACACCGACCCGATCGCCGGCCACGGGCTCGGATCGACCAGATGATAGTCATGCTGCTTGGTGTGAGCCTCAGCCATCGTCGTCTCCGTTCATCTTTCTCCGCATGGTGCGGTCCCGAACCGGTTCCTGCCGGCCGGTGCCATGCGTGCTAGAGATTGCTCTTGCTGGCGTCCGTCGTTCCGGCCACCGGCCGGTCCCGCTCGCGCATCAGGTAGAAACTGTAGGACAGTGTAATGGTGTGCAGATTCTTGTGCTCGGGATCGTCGGCGAGCTTGGGATCGACATAGAATACGACCGCCATCTCGCGCGTCTCGCCCGCCTTCAGGCGCTGCTCGGTGAAGCAGAAGCAGTTGATCTTGTGGAAATAGGCGCCGGCCGTCGGCGGCGTGACGTTGTAGGACGCCTGCCCCGAGACGTCGCGCGCCGCCTGGTTGATGACCTTGTAATTGATGGTCACCACTTCGCCGATGCGAACCTTGACCTCATTCTGCTCCGGCACGAAGCGCCACGGCAGGCCCGGCATGACGTTGGCGTCGAAGCGGACGGTCATGGTGCGGGCGAGTATCTGGTCCGGCGCTTGTTCCGACACCATCGTGGTGCCGCCGAAACCTGTGGTGCGGCAGAACCAGTCATAGAGTGGCACCGCCGCATAGGCGGCGCCGATCATGGTCGCGGCCAGCACGCCGCAGCTGGCGGCGACGATCATGTCGCGTCGCAGCCGTTTTCTGCCAGGCGTGGGCGAGGATGCGGTCATAGAGGACGCACCAGAACCATCGGACCCTTCACCAGAGTCATCACGTAAAACAGCACGATGAGCGCGGCCAGCGACACAGCGATCGCGATCGACCGCGAACGCCGCGCCCGCTTCTGCGCTTCGGTGAGCACGATGCCGTCGTCCTTTTTGACCGGCTCATTCATGGCAAGTCCAATACTCACGCCGCCAATCGGGCAATCAGCCCGCCCCATCCGCGCTCGACCAGCAGCACCGCGAACAACAGGAACAGATACACAATCGAGAAAGCGAACAGCTGCTTGCTGGCGCGGTCGACCGGCCGCCGCTCGCGCAGCACCTGCATCGCCAGCCACAGCATGATCGCGCCGGTGACGACGGCGACAACGCCGTACAGCGGCCCGGCATAACCGAGCGGCCACGGCGCGATGCCGACCGGCACCAGCAGGATCGTGTAGATCAGGATCTGGCGCCGCGTCACCGCATCGCCCGACACCACCGGCATCATCGGAATGCCGGCGCGGGCATAATCCTCGCTGCGGCAGATCGCCAGCGCCCAGAAGTGCGGCG
>JALHNV010000002.1:0-100919 GCA_022843325.1 Pseudolabrys sp.
TGCGGGACGGGCAGCGGCCGGCCGGGCGGCACCGGCACCGCCGCCACCGGGGCGGCGCGAGACGCGCGGGGCCTCTTCTTCTTCGGCTTCCAGCTTCAGCTTGCCGGCAACCGGCTTTTTGACCTCTTCCTCGACAAGACGCTTCTTGGCGACTTCGCCGGCCTTCTTGCGGGATTCTTCCTCGACTTTGCGGCGCTCGTCTTCCTCGCGCTTGCGCGCTTCGGCGGCTTCGCGTTCGATCTTCTCGATGCCTTCGCGCGAGGCGCGGCGGCGCGCTTCTTCCTCGGCGATCTTGCGCTCTTCGGCTTCGCGCACGCGCGAGTCGGCCAGCGCATGGGCGCGGGCGATGCGCTCTTCCTCCGTCAGCGTGCGCAGCACGACGCCCGAGGCTTTCGGTTCGACGTGTGGCGCAGGAGCCGGCGCGGGACGCGGCGCGGCAACCTTGGCCTTCGGCGCTTCGACGACCGGCTCCGGCTTGGGCTCAGGCTGGCCGCCGATGGTGCGGCGCTTGATCTTCTCGACCACCACCTGCTTGCTGCGGCCATGGCTGAAGCTCTGGCGCACCACGCCCGTTTCGGTGCGCGGCTTAAGCGACAGCGTCAATTTCTTTTCGCCAGGGTTCTTCGTTTCGCTGCTCATTCCGTACTTTTTCCTTGTGCGCCATCCATTGGCGCATCCACTTTCAGTGCGTCCCGTATGCCTTCCGTCGGCGCCGGCGCGCTCACTGCATCGGGCGGATATCCGGTCCGAAAGCGCTCCAGGCGCACAACGCGAGCGAGAAATGTCTCGCTCCCCGGCCCGGCCAGCAGGGCTGCATGTACCACATTTGAGCGGTTCAATGCCAAATCCAATTGTTGCCCGCCGAACAGGTCGATTATTGTGATTTCAGCCGGTTTCCCGCTGCTTTGGCGGTGCCATGCCGAATCCAGCTTGCGCCGGCCGTCAACCGCGGCCTCGCTGGCGTGAATCAGGGCCGCAATGCCATCGCGGCCGATCGCCGCCTCGACCTTGGCGTAGCCGCAGACCACCTTGCCGCCTTTGCCGGCAATTGCCAGGGCATCCAGCGCCGAACGCTCCAGGAATCGCTCGGTTTCCAGCGCCAGGTCCCGCGCCACGCGCACATCCCGCTTGAAACCGCGGGAAAACACGTTGCGTTTGACCGCATCCTGGATCGCGGTCCGGGTCGCCGTCACCCAGATGCCGCGGCCGGGAAGCTTGCGCTTGACGTCCGGGACCGCCTCACCGGCGGGCCCGAGCACAAAGCGGATCAGCTCGGACACCGGTTTGACGTCGCGGGTCAGCGCACAGGTCCGCTCGGTTCCCGCCGCGACGCTGCTCGCGCCGCGGTCGAGTTCCGGATCCTGCACGTCCAGGCCCTGCGTCTCTGCCAGCATCGTCGCTGCCGCTCTCCTTTTAGGCCTGCACCTCTTCGACCGGCTCGGCTGCCGCCGGCGCCAGTTCGGCTTCGGTGATCCAGCCCGCCTTCAGGCGGGCCTGCATGACGATGGCCTCGGCGTCCTCGCGCGACACGTTGAGGCCGTCGAAATAGCCGGGCTCGGTCTTGGTCTCGCCGTCCTTGCGCTCGGTCCAGCCGACCAGATCGTCGGTCGCGCAGCCGGCCAGATCCTCGACGGTCTTCACGCCGTTCTCGCCGAGCTTGACCATCATGGCCGTGGTGATGCCGGGAATTTCCCGGAGTTCGTCGGAAACGCCGAGTTCGATGCGCTTGGCATCGAGTTCGGCTTCCTGCCGGCCGATGAACTCCTTGGCGCGTTCCTGCAATTCGCGGGCGGTGTCTTCGTCGAAACCTTCGATGCCGGCGATTTCCTTTTCGTCGACCATCGCCAGTTCCTCGATCGAACCGAAGCCTTCCGACGCCAGCAACTGGCCGACCACTTCGTCGAGATTGAGGGCCTCGACGAATACCTTGGTGCGGCTTTCGAACTCGGCCTGACGGCGCTCGGATTCTTCCTGCTCGGTGAGGATGTCGATGTCCCAGCCGGTCAGCTGCGACGCGAGACGCACGTTCTGGCCGCGGCGGCCGATCGCCAGCGACAGCTGCGCGTCCGGCACCACGACTTCGATGCGCTCCTTGTCTTCGTCGAGCACGACCTTGGCGACTTCCGCCGGCGCCAGCGCGTTGACGACGAAGGTCGCGATGTCGGCCGACCACGGGATGATGTCGATCTTCTCGCCCTGCAATTCGTTCACCACGGCCTGCACGCGCGAGCCGCGCATGCCGACGCAGGCGCCGACGGGGTCGACGCTGGAATCGCGTGAAATCACGGCGATTTTCGCACGCGAACCGGGGTCGCGGGCGACCGCTTTGACTTCGACGATGCCGTCGTAGATTTCCGGCACTTCCTGCGCGAACAGCTTGGCGGTGAACTGCGGATGCGTGCGCGACAGGAAAATCTGCGGGCCGCGCGGCTCGCGGCGCACGTCGTAGATGTAGGCGCGGATGCGGTCGCCGTTGCGGAATACCTCGCGCGGCAGCAATTCGTCTCTGCGCACGATGGCCTCGCCACGGCCGAGGTCGACCACCACGTTGCCGTATTCGACGCGCTTGACGACGCCGTTGACGATCTCGCCGATGCGATCCTTGTATTCGGCATATTGCCGGTCGCGCTCGGCTTCGCGCACCTTCTGCACGATGACCTGCTTGGCCGACTGCGCGGCGATGCGGCCGTATTCCAGCGGCGGCAGCGGATCGGCGATGGTATCGCCGACCTGCGCGGCGGGATGGCGCTTGCGCGCATCCTCGAGCGTGATCTGGTTGGACGAGTTCTCGACCGTCTCGGCCACCAGCATGTGGCGGGTAAGGCGGAGGTCGCCGGTCTTCGGCTCGATCTCGGCGTGCACGTCGGTCTCGGCGCCGTAGCGCGAGCGCGCCGCCTTGGCGATGGCATCTTCCATCGCCGCGATGACGATGCCGCGGTCGATCGATTTCTCGCGCGCGACCGCATCGGCGATCTGCAACAATTCGAGCCGGTTGGCGCTGACAGCCATCGCTCAGTCTCCCTCTTTCAAAATGCTCTCGTCGTGACGGGAAGCGGATCGCCGCTGCCCGGGCTCAATCCTTGCCGGCGGCGCCGGCTTTTCGGCCAAGCCGGCGTTGCCGTTGTTCCTTGCGCGCGTCGCGCGCCTCGCGTTTGGCGGCCTTTTCGCGTCGCAGCGCCTGGGCGACCAGTTCATCGGTCAGCACCAGCTTGGCTTCGCTCATGTCGGCGATGGGCAGCCGAACCTCGGCGTCCTCGCCGGCGGCCGCGTCGTCGCGGCGCAGGCGGGCAATGTCGCCCTCGGTGCCGGCCAGGAAGCCGCGGAACCGCTTGCGGCCGTCCACCGGGACGTCCATCTCGATCTTGGTCAAATGACCGGTGTAGCGGTCGAAATCCGATTTCCGCACCAGTGGACGATCAATTCCGGGCGACGAAATTTCCAGCCGGTAGGCCTTGGCGATCGGGTCGGCGACGTCCAGCACCGGCGACAGCGCGCGCGAAATGGTTTCGCAGTCCTCGACCGTCATGGTGCCGTCCGGGCGCTCGGCCATGATCTGCACCGTGCAGCCTTCGGTGGCCGTCACTTTGACCCTTACCAGGCGATAGCCGAGCTGCTCGATGACCGGCTCCGCCACGGTGGCGACGCGCGCCGGCAACCCCGGCTCGACGACGAGACGCGGTTCGATTTCATCGGCGGCGGTGGCCGCATCGGTCTGATGTGCGTGGCTTTCGGCCATTTTGGTAACAAAAAAGAGCGGGCCCGGGAGGACCCACTCTCAAAACCCGCTGGTTATGAGTGTGTATTGCTTGACCACAGGAATATAGCCGTTTCGGCGCCTCATGCAAGGCTTTCCCGGATTTCGGGAGGCTAACCCTTCCTTCAGAATCTGCCCTTAAATTTGCGTAAAGCCACTGGCTTTTCGAGTTCCACAGGCGTTTTCAGGGTTTTGTAATGGGTGCTCCCGCGTCGCTGCTTCCAGAGTTGGAAGATGTGGTCCAGCACGGCACCGCGGAAAAGCGTGCCGAAACCCTGCGCCGGGTCACCGGCCTGTTCCTCGACAGCGCCGCCGCCTTCAACGACGACCACGTGGCGCTGTTCGACGACGTCATCGGCTGCCTGATCGATGAAATCGAGGCCAAGGCGTTGGCCGAGCTGGCGCGGCGGCTCGCCCCCATCGCCAACGCCCCGAAAGGCGTCGTCAGCAAGCTGGCGCGGAACGACGATATCGACGTCGCCGGGCCGCTGATCAAGTCCGCCAATATCGCCGATGCCGATCTGATGCATATCGCGTCGACCAAGAGCCAGGCGCATCTGCTGGCGCTGTCGGTGCGCAAGGAGGTCAGCGAGGCGCTGTCCGAGGTGCTGGTCACCCGCGGCGACCGCGAGGTGGCGCGCTCGATCGCCACCAATCCGCAGGCCCGCCTGTCCGAAGCCGCCTTCAACACGCTAGTCCGGCGCGCCGAGCAGGACGGCGTGTTGGCCGAGAAGGTCGGCATGCGCACCGATATTCCGCCGCGTCTGTTCCGCCAGTTGCTGATGCAGGCGAGCGACGTGGTGCAGAAGCGGTTGCTGGCCGAGGCCCGGCCCGAGACCCAGGCCGAGATCCGCAAGGTGCTGGCGAAGGTGACCGACGAAGTCGCCGTCAAGGCGACGCCGCGCAATTACACGGCGGCATTGGCGTCGGTGCGGGCGCTGCACAAGGAACGCAAGCTGGGCGAGCAGGATATATTCGACTACGCCACGGCCGGAAAATACGAAGAGACCATCGCCGGGCTCGCCACCGTGTGCGCGGTGCCGGTCGAAGTGGTGGACCGGTTGGTAAATGGCGAGCGCGCCGATCCGGTGCTGATTCTGGCGCGTTCGGCTGGGTTTGGCTGGCCGACCGTCCGGGCGATCATCAAGTCGCGATCCGGCGCCAAGGTCTCGAGCCAGATGCTCGACGCGGCGCATGAGAATTTCGAGCGGCTGACCGCGGCCACCGCGCAGCGCGTGGTGCGGTTCTGGCAGGTGCGTCAGGGCACCGGCGAGTAATTCGCCGTCATTCCGGGACATCGCGAAGCGATGGGCCCGGAATCCATAACCCCGGTCAGCGAATATGGATTCCGGGTTCGCTCACTTCGTTCGCGCCCCGGAATGACAGCTAGATCTTCCGGAAAATAAAATACGCCGGCGTGCGGCCTTCGCGGATGGCCTTGGCCTCGTAGCGCGTGCGGGTGAAGCCCTGCCACGGCTGGCGCCAGTCGTCGGCGCGCTCTGCAGTCCAGACGAAATCCTTCGACCGCATGATCCGCGTCAGCGCATAGGCGGCGTAGTCGGCGATGTCGGTGGCAAAGCGCAATTCGCCGCCGGGTTCGAGCACGCGCGCCAGCCGCGTCAGCATCTCGTCCTGGACGAAGCGACGCTTCCAGTGCCGGCGTTTCGGCCACGGATCGGGATAAAGCAGGTCGATGCGCGACAATTGGCCTTCGGGCAGCCAATCGAGCAGGTCGCTGGCGTCGCCGAAGTGCAGCCGGATGTTGGTGAGGTCTTCGTCATCGATGGCGACCAGCGCCTTGCCGATCGCCTCGGTAAAGCCGTCGCAGCCGATGAAGCCGCTTTGCGGTTCATCGATGGCTTGTTTGATGAGATGTTCGGCGCCACCGAAGCCGATCTCCAGCCGCAGCCGTTCGGGTGCGGCTGCAAACAGGCTGCGCAGATCCGGCGGCGGTGGATGGCTAAGGTCGAGCGCGAGGCTCGGCAGCAGTTCATCGAACAGCGCCGCCTGCCGTGGCTTGAGCGGGTGCTGTCCCTTGCGCCGGCCGAAGAAGGCGCGCGGTGAGTCCGGTAAATCTCGATCCATGCCCCGTCATGCCCGGCCTTGTGCCGGGCATCCACGTTTTTCTTTCTACAATGAGCAGTCAGCCAGGCGTGGATGGCCGGGACAAGCCCGGCCATGACGCATCAGCCAAAACTGAAATGCCCCGCTTTCGCGGGGCATCGCAGCATTTCAATGAGGGTCCGTGGACCTATTTTACCGCGCTGCGGATCGCGGCCGCGAGGTCGGTCTTCTCCCACGAGAAGCCGCCGTCCTTGTCGGGCGCGCGCCCGAAATGACCGTAGGCCGCGGTGCGGCGGTAGATCGGCTTGTTGAGCTTCAGCGTGCGGCGGATGTTGGTCGGGGTCAGGCGGAACAGCTCGGGCAAAATCTTCTCGAGCTTCTTCTCATCGACCTGACCGGTGCCGTGCAGATCGACCAGCACCGACATCGGGTCGGCGACGCCGATCGCGTAGGCGACCTGAATGGTGCAGCGCTCGGCGATGCCGGCGGCGACCACGTTCTTGGCGAGATAGCGCGTCGCATAGGCGGCCGAGCGATCGACCTTGGTGGGATCCTTGCCGGAGAACGCGCCGCCGCCGTGCGGGGCGTAGCCACCGTAAGTGTCGACGATGATCTTACGTCCCGTGAGGCCGCAGTCGCCGTCGGGGCCGCCGATGACGAAGTTGCCGGTCGGGTTGACCAGGAAGTCGGACGGTTTCGCCGGCATCCAGCCTTTCGGCAGCGCCTTGGTGACGGCGTCTTCGATCAGGTCCTTGACCATGCCCGGCGTGTACTTCTTGCCGTTGCGGCTTCGCTCATTGTGCTGGGTCGAAACGACGACCTTGGTGCAGCCGACCGGCTTGCCATCGACGTATTTCACCGTGACCTGGCTCTTGGCGTCGGGCTGCAGGTCGGGGATGGCACCGGAGTGGCGCTTGTCGGCGAGCGACTTGAGAATCTTGTGCGCGAAATAGATCGGCGCCGGCATGAACGAGTTCTTCTCGTAGACTTCGCTCTCGGTGCAGGCAAAGCCGAACATCATGCCCTGGTCGCCGGCGCCTTCTTCTTCGCCCGACTTCTTCTTTTTGGCATCGACGCCCATGGCGATGTCGGCGGACTGGCCGTGCAGCAGCACCTCGACGTCGGCGCCGTAGCTCGAGAAGCCGTCCTGGTCGTAACCGATGTCCTTGACCACGCCGCGTGCGATCTTGGCGATCAACTCGCGGTCGACGACAAACTTGCCGTTGTGTTTGTGGAAGAACGGCGACTGGCCGCGGCCTTCGCCGGCAATGACGATCTTGTTGGTGGTGGTGAGGGTTTCGCATCCGAGACGCGTGTTCACCGCGCTGTCGTCGGAGATGCCGAGCTTGATATCGTTTTCAAGGAATGCGTCGAGCACCGCGTCGGAAATCTGATCGCAGACTTTGTCCGGATGACCTTCGGAAACCGACTCGCTGGTGAATAGAAAATTCTTGTGGGCCACCGCTGAAACTCCCTCCTAGGCGCGCTTAATGTATCGCGCCGATTGTGCGTCGGGGGTGTTTCTTGCAGTGACCGCTTGCAAGGTCAAGGTGGGGGCAGTGGTGGGCAATACTCTCGTGCGGCTGTGGGATCGCCCGCCGGTCAGTCCTCGCCGGCAATCTGCTCCACGAGGTCGACGATGCGGCGGCGCAACTTGCTGTTCTTGATGCGCATGAAAGCCTTGGTCAGCGACAGTCCGTCCGAAGTGGCGAGGAAGTCGGAAACATAGGCGGGCGAAGGCGCTTCGCTCAGACCGCCGACATGACCCGGCATATTCGGCGCGCCTTCGAAGAAGAAAGACACCGGCACCTGGAGAATATTGGAAATTTGTTGCAACCGGCTGGCGCCAATACGATTGGTACCCTTTTCGTATTTTTGCACCTGCTGGAAGGTCAGGCCGAGGGCGTCGCCGAGCTTTTCCTGGCTCATGCTCAGCATCATCCGACGCATGCGCACGCGCGACCCGACGTGCTTGTCGATCGGATTAGGCACCTTCTTGGCCATCATAAGCTTCTCCTATGCCTCCATTGCGCTGCGTAATGTCACAACTACAGGCCCTTATGCAATCTGTCATTTCAGATCGACCGCGCCGCAACGCTACCGATGTTTTCAAATTTCCTATGATTTTCAATGCTTTTTGCAAGATCATGCGCAACAAGCAGAGGTATGAACCTCACAGTTAATGGCAATTAAAACAACCCTGAGAATTAGCCATGAATAAGTTCTATCTAGGAGCGCAGCCGTCTACGGCTGACCGCGATCAAACTTACTACCAGAAATAGAATTAGGGGGTAGTCGCCCAGCGCGACGTGAACGGTCGTCGGGGCGGGGTTCGGCAATCGCGAATCCAGGATACCTTCGACGCCGAGCGGCAGCGACGTGACGATACGGCCGAGGGGATCGATCACAGCGGAAATGCCGGTATTGGCAGCGCGCACCAGCGGCAGGGCCTGAGCGATCGCCAGCGTCCGCGACTGCTGTAAATGCTGGTACGGCCCCGAACTGATGCCGAACCAGCCATCATTGGTGAGATTGACCAGCCAGCCCGGACGTTCGCCAGCCGGAACAGCGGCGCCCGGAAAGATCACCTCGTAGCAGATCAGCGGCAGCACACGCGGGGCGCCGGGCACATCCATCGCGCGGCGGCGGTCCCCCGACAGGAAGCCGCCGACCTGCCGGGTCAGTTGCCGCAAGCCGAGCCGTTCCAGAAAGCTCTGAAAGGGCAAATATTCTCCGAACGGCACCAGATGCACCTTGTCGTAGATGCCGCGGATCGAGCCGTCGGGATCGATCACATAGATGGAATTGTACGCACGCGGATTGGCGGCGGAGGCATCCGGGGCCGCCCGCACCGCACCGGTGATCAGCGAGGTGCCGCCGGGCGTCAGCAGCGACGCGATCTGCGCCAGCGCTTCCGGCTCGCGCGCGAGAAAAAACGGGAACGCCGATTCCGGCCAGATCAGATGCGTGATGTCGCGCAGGCCGCCCGATTGCGGACCTGTCGTGCGGTCGGAGAGGCGCATGTATCGCGCCATCACGGACGTCTTGGCCGAATAGTTGAACTTCTCGTCCTGCTGCAGGTTTGGCTGCATGATGCGCAGCCGCACGTCGTTGACGTAGGTGGTGGGATTCATCGACAGCCGCGCCGCGCCGTAGGCCGCGAGGCCGGCCAGCAGGGCGACGCCGATGATCAGCGGGCGGCGCGGGTGGGGCGTATCGCCGGCATCGTCGGTCAGCGCCGCCGGCGTCGAGAAGATGGCGACGGCGAGAAAGGTCAGGCCCCAGATGCCGACCAGCGACACGCTTTGCGCCAAAGCGAGCGGCTCCGTCAGCGCATAACCGAAAGTATTCCACGGAAAACCGGTGAGCAGATAGCCGCGCAGCCATTCGGCCATCGTCAGCGTGGCTGCCAGCGCCAGCAGGCGCGTCGGGCCTCGGACCCAGATCAGCCGGGCCACGGCAACGCCGAGGCCGGTAAAAATCGCCAGATAGGCCGGCAGGCCGGCAACCGCCACAGGCAGCAGCCAGCCAAAGGTCTTGGCGTCGACCAGGAAGGCGTGGCCGATCCAGTACAGGCCGACGACGAAATAACCGAAACCGAAACACCAGCCGGCAATGGCGGCAGGGACTGCGCCGTTCCAGCGGCCCGAGGCTGAGCCATCGACCAGCCACACCAGAATGGGAAAGGTCAGAAACAGAACCGGCCAGGCATTGAACGGCGCCATTGCCAGCGCCGAGACGCAGCCTGCGGCAAAGGCAATACCGGCGCGCTGCCAGCCGGAGGCGAGCACGATCGCGTGGGCGAGGCGGGACAGCGTCACGGCCGGGAAGATGTTGCCGGGGAATCAGCCGGAGAATCGGGCGATGCCTCCGTCGCCGCTTCGCCAGGTTGATTCTGCGCCGGCCCATCGTCGAGCGGCAGGGCAAGCGGCGCGGTGCCGGCGAGGACGGCGTCCGGTTCGCCCCGCTTGCGCGTCAGGTCGCGCGGCCGTTCGCGCTTCTCTTTCAGACGGGTGATGCGCACGCGCTTGATGCGGCGCGGATCGGCGTCCAGCACTTCGAATTCGAACAGACCGGGGCCGGGAATGAGTTCGCCCCGCAACGGCAGGCGGCCGGCGCGGGTGACCAGGTAGCCGCCCAGCGTGTCGACCTCCTCGGCGGCGTCGCCAACGTCGAAATCATGGCCGACGATGCTCACCACATCCTTCAGTTCAGCGCGGGCGTCGGCAATGTACGAACCATCCGGCTGGTGCACCACCGAGGCAGCTTCGTCTTCATCATGTTCATCGCCGATCTCACCGACAATTTGCTCGACGATGTCTTCCATCGAAATCAGGCCGTCCGAGCCGCCATATTCGTCGACCACCAGCGCCAGATGAATACGCGTCGCCTGCATGCGAACCAAGAGGTCGATCGCCCGCATGGACGGCGGCACGAACAGGATTTCGCGCACGATCTTGGCCGCCGTCAGCGGCATGGCGAGATCGATGGCGGCGAGATCGAGCCCCGCCGGGAACGGCTTCTTGCGCCGGCCTTTCTTTTCCGCAGCAACGGCGGCGCGGGCGGTGATAAAGGCGATCAGGTCGCGGATGTGCACCATGCCGACGGGATCGTCGAGCGTATCGTTATAGACCACCAGACGCGAATGGGCGGCGCCTTCGAATACCTTCACCAGTTCGCCGATCTGAATGTCCTGCTGTACGGCGATGATGTCGGCGCGGGGAATCATCACGTCTCCGACCCGACGTTCGCGCAGACTCAGGATGTTCTTCAGCATCCGGCCTTCTTCCAGCGAGAAGCCGGATTCGCCGGGGGTCATGGCATCGAGCACGTCCTTCAGATCGGCGCGCATCGAGCCCGGCTTCAGGCCGAGCAGCGAACGGACAGAACGCATAAACCAGTTCTCGCGGTGCTCTCGCGCCGGCACAACGACAGGCAAATTGCGCCGGTCGTACGCGGCGCCGCCGCTACTCGATGATGAATCGCTGTCGGGCATGGCGGTCAGGCGTTACCGGCGCCGTACGAAAGATATGGATCGGGCATGTTCATGCGCGTCATGATCTTGCTTTCCAGTGCTTCCATTGCGTCGGCCTGTTCGTCGGTCTCGTGGTCGTAGCCGGCCAGGTGAAGAAAACCATGCACCGTCAGATGCGCCAGGTGATGAAGGAAGGCCCGGCTTTCATCGTCGCATTCCCGTTTCAGCGTCTCATAGGCCAGGACAATGTCGCCCAGCATGATATCGGCACCGGCGGCAGCCGGGAATGACAGCACGTTGGTCGGCTTGTCGATGCCGCGCCACTGACGGTTGAGTGCCTGTACCGCCGAATCGTCGGCCAGCACGATACTCACTTCGCCGGCGCTTGTTGAGACCGCGGCCGCGGCGGCGGCGATGGCGGCGCGTACGGTCGCCTCGGTATGCGGCTCGGCGTCCCAGAGGTCCGACTGTACCAGGATATCGACCGGCGGTGCGTTTACGCGCGCTTTGAGCGTCGCTGGCATTAGTTGGCTCCGCGTGCCGGCTGGACCGCGTCGTAGGCCGCGACAATCCGCGCCACCAATTCGTGCCGGATCACGTCGCCCTGCTTGAAGGCGACATGCCCGACCCCTTCGACGCCTTCCAGCAACCGAACAGCTTCAGCAAGTCCTGATGGCTGGCCGTTCGGCAGATCGACTTGGCTGGGGTCGCCGGTCACGATCATGCGGCTGTTCTCGCCGAGCCGGGTCAGAAACATTTTCATCTGCATCGAGGTGGTGTTCTGCGCTTCGTCGAGAATGACCGCTGCGTTTGCCAGCGTACGTCCGCGCATGAAGGCGAGCGGTGCGATTTCAATGTCACCGTCTTCCAGCGCGCGCTCGACAATGCGGGAGTCCATCAAGTCGTAAAGCGCGTCGTAGATCGGCCGCAGATACGGATCGACCTTCTCGCGCATGTCGCCGGGCAGGAAGCCGAGGCGCTCGCCGGCTTCCACCGCCGGCCGCGACAGGATGATACGATCGACTTCCTTGCGCTCGTAAAGCTGCAAAGCCTGGGCCACGGCGAGCCAGGTTTTGCCGGTGCCGGCCGGGCCGGTGCCGAAGACCAGCGGATAGCGCTTCAGCGCACGGATATAACCGTCCTGCGCGGCGGTACGCGCGCGCACCGGGCGCTTGCGCAGATTGATTTCCTCGAACGCGGTACGGCCGCCGGCCGGGTCGTCGCTGAACAGCGAGCCCTGCGCGATCGCCTGCCGGATCGCGCCTTCGACGTCGCCGGAGGACAAATCGCGGTTGCGCTTGACCTGTTCGTAAAGGCCTTCGAGCACGCGCCGGGCCTGCTCGCAGCCGTCGCGGGATCCCTCGATCGTGACGTGGTTGCCGCGCTGGTCGGCGGTGACGCCGAGGCGGCGTTCGATCAGCGCCAGGTTCTGACCGTATTGGCCGAACAGGATTGAGGCTACCTTGTTGTCCTCGAAGGCGAGCACGACCTGCGTGCTTGCCGTCTCTGCCGAGGGGGCCACGGGCGCGATCACGGTGTCCGACGTACGCAAGGTGAGTTTCAAGCTCCTGCTAAAGCCAGCGCTGGTGCGCTTATCGTCTCGGCCAACGCGCCGAAGAGCGTATTGGTGCCAAGGTCGGTGATGACAACGGGGGCCTGTGAGCCGATCATCGAGGGCGGCGCCATCACGTGAACTGATTGCAGATATGGGGATTTGCCGACCAGTTGCCCAGAGATGCGGCCCGGCTTTTCCAGCAGCACCTCCAGCGTGCGGCCGACGCAGGAAGTATTGAAATTGCGCTGGTGGCGGGTGATTTCGGCTTGCAATCGGTGCAAACGCGCGAGTTTCACCTCGGCCGGGACCTGATCGCCGAGTTCCACCGCCGGCGTGCCGGGGCGCGGCGAATAGCTGAAGGAATAGGCGCCGGCGTAACCGACCTCGTCCAGCAGCCGCATGGTGTCGTTGAAATCGTCGTCGGTTTCGCCGGGGAAGCCGACGATGAAATCCGACGAGAAAGCGATATCCGGCCGCGCCGCGCGCAGGCGCGCCACCACATCGAGATAGTCCTGGCGGGTGTGCTTCCGGTTCATGGCGGCCAGAATGCGATCGGATCCCGACTGCACGGGCAGATGCACGTAAGGCATCAACGCCGCCAAATCGGCGTGCGCGGCGATCAGCTCATCGTCCATATCGCGCGGGTGGCTGGTGGTGTAGCGCAGCCGCGCAATGCCCGGCACGTCGGCGAGGCGATACAGCAGACGGCCGAGCGACCACGGCGCGCCGTCGCGGCCTTCGCCGTGATAGGCGTTCACGTTCTGACCGATCAGCGTCACTTCCTGCACGCCGGCCTCCGCCAGCCGCGCGACCTCCGCCGCGATTTTCTCGACCGGGCGCGACACTTCGGCGCCGCGCGTATAGGGCACGACGCAGAAGGTGCAAAACTTGTCGCAGCCTTCCTGGACGGTGACAAAAGAGGAAATACCGCGTTTGGCCGTTGCCGCGCGCGTCGGCGCGGCGAGCGCATCGAACTTGTCCTCGACCGGAAATTCGGTGTCGACGATCTTCTCGCCCTCACGCAGGCGCGCGATCATCTCCGGCAGGCGATGGTAGTTCTGCGAGCCCACCACGAGATCGACCGCGCTGGCGCGGCGGATGATTTCCTCGCCCTCGGCCTGCGCGACGCAGCCGGCGACCGCGATCAACATACGGCGCCCCTGCGCCGCAGCCTCGAGCTTCATGACGCGGATGCGGCCGATCTCGGAATAGACCTTGTCGGCCGCCTTCTCGCGGATATTGCAGGTGTTGAGGATGACCAGGTCGGCGTCGTCAGGCTGCGCGGTTTCGCTGTAGCCGGCCGGCGCCAGAGCGTCCGCCATACGATGCGAATCGTAGACGTTCATCTGGCAGCCGAACGATTTGACGTGGACTTTGCGGAAGTTGCTCATGCCGCTCAAATTCGAACCATGGGCCACTGTAGCCGGTCAAGTACCGGCTGTCCCGCCTTGAACTTAAGCCTATGATTATACAATATTTTCTGGCGCTGACGAGGTCAGCCGCGGCGTTCGCCCGATCAGGGTGGCGGCAGTGATCTTGCGCACGGCGCCTTCCAGTGACCGCGTCATGGCCTTGCGGTCGGCCTTGCCGTCGGCGGCGAACGGCTCTCCGTAGCTGATCACGACCTCGATCGCACCGCGGGCAACGAAGATTTTGAAGTGCGGCACGAAATCCAGGTCGCCGTACCAGGCGACCAGCGGCCGGTGCTGGCGACCCATCGGAATGCCGTGCAGCCGCGTGTAAGAGATCGACATCGGCTGGATGAGAATGCCGCCCTCCGCCAGCGCGCCGGCTTCCCGCACTGCGCCCATCAGCGCGGAGCGGAACGGCAGCACGCGGTTGCCGTCGCTGGACGTGCCTTCGGCGAACAGCACCACCGGCACGCCCGCCGCCAGCCGCTTGACCATCTCGGCGACCGCTTCACCCGTTTGATGCCGCTTGGCGCGATCGACGAACACCGTGCGCTGCAGCCGGGCGGTCGGACCGACCAGCGGCCAGTCGCCGACTTCGCGCTTCGACACAAAGGCGACCTGCGCCAGCGAACCGACCGCAAGAATGTCGACCCATGAGACATGGTTGGAGACGAACAGGACGGCCTTGTCGCGCACCGGATTGCCGACGACCCGCACGCGGATGCGCAACAGGGAACATAGCACGCGATAATAGCCGGTAGCGATGGCGCCCCAGCCGGGCAGCCGCAGCTTGTCGAGTGTCCACTGCACCGCAATCACAAGCGGCGTCATGGTGAAGAAGAAAGCCGCGATGAACAGCGTGCGGAGCATTATTTTTTGTCGTCGTCGAGCGGGACGCAATAGAGCTCGAGCCGGTGATCGACCAGCCGGTAGCCCAGCCGGCGCGCCACTTCAGCCTGCAGCCGTTCGATTTCCTCGGACTGGAATTCGATCACCTCGCCGGTGCGCAGGTTGATCAGGTGATCGTGGTGCGCCTCCGGGCTGGTCTCGTAGCGGGCGCGGCCTTCGCGGAAATCGTGCCGCTCGATGATGCCGGAATCCTCGAACAGGCGGACCGTGCGGTACACAGTGGAAATCGAAATGCGGTCGTCGACCTTGATGCAGCGCCGATACAACTCCTCGACATCCGGATGATCGTCGGAGCCCGCCAGCACGCGCGCAATGACGCGGCGCTGCTCGGTCATGCGCATGCCCTTGGCGGCGCAGAGGGCCTCGATATCCCGTCGCTCGGTGCTGGTTTTCTCAGGCCTGGCCACGTCAAGCATCTCCCGTGCGGGTCGTCATAGCATATTGAGCGCCGATGGCACCCTAGGATTGGAGATCGCGGCGCAGCACCAGCGCAGCGGCCGACTGACCGCCGGCGCCGGGATAATAGTTCGCCCGGCGCGAGATTTCGTGGAATCCGGCGCGTCTATAAAGACGGATCGCCGCCGCGTTGGTCTCATCGACCTCAAGAAACACGGTGCGCGCGCCGCGGCCGGCGAGACGGCGAAGATGCAACGTCAGCAATTGCCGTCCGATGCCGCGGCCTTGACGCGCCCGCGCCACCGCGACGGAGAGGATCTCCGCTTCGTCGATGACCAGCCGCGTTATGATGAAGCCGCCGAGCTTGCCCCCGCACAGCGCGCGATGCGCAACCACATGGCGGTCGGCCAGCAGGGTCTCGACTTCCTGTTCGCTCCAGCCGCGGTGGAACGAGGCGGCGTGCAGCGCGGCGATGGCCGGTGCGTCGCGCACCGTGAGTTCCGACAGTTTCGGTTCAGCGCGCGCGAACAGCGTGCCGAAGAAGCCGATCATCGCCGCGCCAGTTGGCTGGCGCCCTGCGGCTGGGCATCGGGCGCGCGCAGGTACAGAGGCTTCGGCGGCACGCCGGTGTCGGCCGCGGCGGCGCCGAGCCGCGCCACCCAGCCGATGTCGGGCGCGGGGCGATGCACCACCGCCGACGGCGGACGCTCCTGCGCCGGCCAGTTGGCGGCGAGCAGATTCGCCGCGGTGCCGATGAGGCGCGGCGCGCCGGTCGTGGCCACGCGCAATGCCTCGCGCATGTCGGCCACGCGGGGCGCCACCAGCGTGCGGCCGCCGACGCCGAACACCTGCAGATAGATGTGGTCATGGCGGGCGTCGATCGCGGCCACGACCGGCAGTGCGTCGTCGTCGGCGATGAAGGGCGCGGCATAGGCGGCCAACGTCGACAAGCCGACCACCGGCTTGCCGGCGGCGAGAGCGATGCCGCGCGCGGCGGCGATACCGACGCGCAGGCCGGTGAAGCTGCCGGGCCCGGTGGTAACCGCAAGGCGGTCGATCTCGGCGAAGATCAGCCCGGCCTGATCGAGCACGCGGTCGATCATGGGGATCAGTTCTTCCGCGTGGCCGCGGACCATCGGCCGGGATTCATGCGCGACGACTTCGCCGCGCCCGGTGTCGAGCACGGCGGCCGAGCAGGCCTCAAGCGCAGTATCGATGGCGAGGACGCGCATGATTATCTCTGGCTGCGGTCACCGCGGTAGCGGCAGCAGATGACGGAATCCTAGACCGGCCGGACCTCGACGACATCCGGCACGAAATGCTGCAGCAGGTTCTGGATGCCGTGCTTCAGCGTCGCGGTCGACGACGGGCAGCCGGAGCAGGCGCCCTTCATGTGCAGGTACACGATGCCTTCCTTGTAGCCGCGGAACGAGATGTCGCCGCCGTCGCCGGCCACCGCCGGGCGCACGCGGGTTTCGATCAGGTCCTTGATCGTGGCGACGGTGTCGGCATCCTTCTCGTCGAAGAATTCGTCATCGGCCGCATTGGCCGGCGCGGCATCGCTGGCCACCAGCGGCGCGCCTGACATGTAGTGTTCCATGATGGCGCCGAGCACCGCCGGCTTGATTTGCTGCCATTCGCCGTCGCTCTTGGTGACGGAGATGAAATCCGAGCCGTAGAACACGCCGCCGACGTTGGGAATGTCGAACAGCCGCGCTGCCAGCGGTGACTGGTTTGCGGCCTCGCGCGTCGGCATGTCGAGGGTACCGGAATCCAGCACCGGTTTTCCGGGCAGGAACTTGAGCGTGGCGGGATTGGGCGTGGCTTCGGTCTGGATGAACATTTTTCTGCTCCTGAACGGGGTTAAGGCCCGTGGGTGCCAGCATGATTGCGGAACTATAACCGATAGATGGCCCCTGTGCAGGGGCAGGTCAACCGCCGGACTCAGGCCATCGCCTCAAGGTCGTCATCGGCCAGATGACCGGGCACGATCGCCACGGGAATCGGGAACTGACCGCCGGTCTTGGCCAGGTTACTGACCAGCGGGCCGGGGCCTTCCTTGCCGGTGCCGGCCGCCAGCACCAGGATCCCGATATCGGCGTCGTCCTCGATCAGCTTGAGGATCTCCTCGGCGATGTCGCCCTCGCGGATGACCCGGTCCGGATTGATTTCGGCGATCTGCTTGGCGCGCGCCGCGTATTTCGTCAGCGCCGCATTGGCTTCTTCCATGGCCTCCGCCTTCATGATGTCGGCAACGCCAAGCCACTGCTGGCTGCGCTCGGAGGTATCTATGACGCGCAGCATGACGATCTGCGAGCCGGTGCGGCCGGCGCGCTTGGCGGCCCAGAACACCGCGCGGTCGCATTCATCGGTGTCGTCGATGACGACCAGGTATTTGCGTTTGTGTCCGGCTTCGAAACTGCGGCGGCGATTTGGCATAAGGGAATGGTGGCACGGCGGGCGCGGTGCGGACAAGCGGCGGCCCGGCTAGCGCCGGACGAAGCCGACGATGTCCTTGACCGCCTTCATGGTTTCGGCCGCCAGCACCTGCGCGCGCTGCGAACCGTCGGCCAGCACCGAGTCGATATAGACCGGGTCCTGCATCAGTTTTTTCATTTCGGCGCCGATCGGGCCGAGCTTGGCGACCGACAGATCGACCAGCGCGACCTTGAAGGCGGAGAACTGGGCGCCGCCGAATTCGCGCAGCACGTCGGCCTTGGTGACGCCGCTCAGCGCCGCGTAGATGCCGACCAGGTTGTCGGCCTCGGGACGCGCCTCTAGGCCCTTCTCTTCGCTCGGCAGCGGTTCGGGGTCGGTCTTGGCCTTGCGGACCTTCTGCGCGATGGCGTCGGCGTCGTCGGTCAAATTGATGCGCGAATAGTCCGACGGCTCCGACTTGGACATCTTGCGGGTGCCGTCGCGCAACGACATCACGCGCGTCGCCGGTCCCTGGATGATCGGCTCGGGCTGCGGGAAGAAGGCGTCGCCGAAGCCGTGGGCGTGGATCGACTTGGCGAAGTCGACGTTGAATTTCTGCGCGATGTCGCGCGCCAGCTCGAGATGCTGCTTCTGGTCCTCGCCGACCGGCACGTGGGTGGCGCGGTATACCAGAATGTCGGCCGCCATCAGGTTCGGATAGGCGTAAAGGCCGACCGACGAATTCTCGCGATCCTTGCCAGCCTTTTCCTTGAACTGGGTCATGCGGTTGAGCCAGCCGAGGCGGGCCACGCAATTGAAAATCCAGGCCAGTTCGGCGTGCTCGGCGACCTGACTCTGGTTGAAGATGATCTGCGCTTTCGGATCGATGCCGCAGGCGATGAAGGCGGCGGTCACTTCGCGGGTGGCGTGCGACAGCTCGGCCGGGTCCTGCCACACCGTGATGGCGTGCATGTCGACCACGCAATAGATGCAGTCATAGGTTTCCTGCAGCGCCACGAACTTGGTGATCGCGCCGAGATAATTGCCGAGATGCAGGTTTCCGGTCGGCTGGACGCCCGAAAAAACCCGTTCCTTGAACGCCATCGCTGAGCCCCTTTGGTGCCGGCGACCCATGCCACGCCCGGGCCGCGCGGCGCAAGGGGTTCAGCCCTTGCGGCGGATGGCGGCGATGAGGTCGGTCAGCCGGACAACGCGGAGCCCGTGCAGCACCGCCATATAAAGAGCGACCCCGAGCGAGATTAGCACGGCGAGGACGGCGAGCCGCCCGGACGCCGACGTTTGCAACATGGGAAACCGGGCATCGGCCAGCATCAGCGCGCCGCCGACGACGAGGCTCATGGAAGCGGTAGCGATAATTATCCGCGGCAGCCTGCGCCGCGCCGTTTTGTCGAGCCGCAGCCAGCCGCGCGCATGCAGCATGCCCAGCATCAGCCCGGCGCCGACCCAGCCGGACAGGGCGATCGCTGCGGCGGCGCCGACGTGACCGTAGTGCGGGAACAGCAGCACGCCGCCGATGATCGAGGCGGCGAGGCCGCACATCGCCGCCAGCATCGGCGTATGCGTGTCGCCCTGCGCGAACGACACGGCGCCCAGCACCTTCTCCAGCACATGGCCGGGCAATCCGGCGCAGATCGCGGTCAGCGCCGCCGCCACCGCCAGCGTATCCTGCGGGCCGAACGCGCCGCGCTCGAACAGCGCGCCGGCAATCGGTTGCGCCAGCAAGGCAAAGCCGGCTGCCGCCGGCAGTGCCAGCCCCAGTGCAATCTCGAAGGCACGCGACTGCACACCGGCGAATTCATGGGCATCGCCGTCGCGCAGGCTGGCGGCGATACGCGGCACGATCACCGCGGCGATGGCAACGGAGGCGATGCCGAGCGGCAATTCGTACAGGCGGTTGGCGTAATACAGCCAGGATACCGCAGCCGGCGACGAAGACACGATCGCGGCCGCGGCGATCAGCTTGAGTTGCGGGATGCCGGCGGCGAGCAGGCCGGGCCCGGCGCGCATGAACAGCGTGGGGGTCCGGTCGGGGACGCGCGACCTGATGCGCTGCCGGCGCTTGCCGGTCGCCAGCCAGACCACGCAAGTGATGACGAGTTGGGTCAGGCCAGCGGCGACGACGGCGATGGCGAGCCAGATACCGGCGACGAGCGGCTCGCTGCCGGTGAAGGCCCAGGCCAGCACCAGCAGCATCACCAGGTTGAACGCGATGGTGCTGAGGGCGACGGCGGCGACCCGGTTCTCGGCATTGAGGGCCGCGGCCAGTACGGCGACCAGTCCGGCCAGCACGACATAGGGCGCGACGATCATCAGAAAAAACACAGCGACATTGCGACGCGCGTCGTCGAACCCTGGCGCGATCAGGCCGATGACACCGCTGGCGAAGACGACGACCAGCAGCGCGACGATGCCGGTGAGGCAGAAGATCGCCAGCAGGCTTCGTAATGTGAACTTGTCGGCATTGGCGGCGCCGTCATCGCCGCCGCGCAGGCCGAGCCAGAGCGGCACAAAGGCTGCGTTCAGCGCGCCTTCCGCCAGCAGCCGGCGAAAAAAATTGACCACCTGAAGCACCGCGAAGTAGGCATCCGAAACCGTTCCGGTGCCGAGCAAGGCAGCGATGCCGGCGTCGCGGATATAGCCGAGCAGCCGCGACACCAGCGTGCCGCCGCCAACGGTAGTGACATCGCGAGCCAGCGACATGATTCGTGGGCCTCCGCCCGCATCCTAAAGCATCTTCGCGACCTTGCATTGCGCCGATGCGTTCGGTGGTTATAGTGCGCCGCGTCCAACACTGAGGGTTCCCATGACCGCTTCCCGCTACGATGTGCTCGGCATCGGCAACGCCATCGTCGACGTCATTGCCCGTGCCGAGGACGACTTCCTGATCAAGCAGGGCATGCAGAAGGGCGGCATGGCGCTGATCGACGAGGCGCGCGCCAGCGCGATCTATGAGGCTATGGGACCGGCCACCGAAAGCTCGGGCGGCTCGGCCGCCAACACCATCGTCGGCGTCGCCAGCTTTGGCGGCCACGCCGCCTTTGTCGGCAAGGTGCGCGATGACGAACTCGGCAAAACTTTTGCCCACGATATTCGCGCCGCCCGCGTCGCCTTCACGACGCCGGCCAACAGCGACGGTCCATCGACCGCGCGCTGCTACATCATGGTGACGCCGGATGGCGAGCGCACCATGAACACCTATCTCGGCGCCGCGCAGGATCTCAGGCCCGGCGACATCGACGAGACCCAGATCGGCAGCGCCGCGGTGGTCTATCTCGAAGGCTATCTGTGGGACCCGCCGCAAGCCAAGGAAGCCTTCGTCAAGGCGGCGACGATCGCGCACAAGGCGGGGCGCCGCGTTGCGCTGACGCTGTCGGACGCCTTCTGCGTCGGCCGCTATCGCGGCGAGTTTCTCGACCTGATCCGCAAGGGCACCGTCGATATCGTGTTCGCCAACGAGCACGAATTGCTCAGCCTGTATGAAACCGCGGACTTCGACGCAGCGGTCAAGGAGCTGCGCGGCGAGGCGAAGCTCGCGGTGGTGACGCGCAGCGAGAAAGGCTGTGTGGTTGTTACGCGCGATGGCGTCGAGGCGGTGCAGGCGATGCCGATCGACAAGGTGGTGGATGTCACCGGCGCCGGCGATCTGTTCGCGGCCGGTTTCCTCGTCGGGCTGGCGCGGGGCAAGGACCACCGCACCGCCGCCCGCCTCGGCGCGCTGGCCGCCGCCGAGGTGATCCAGCACATCGGCGCACGTCCGGCGGTGTCGCTGAAGGCGCTGGCCGCCGAAAACGGCCTGCCGCTCTGAACCAGGGAGCCCGTCCGTCCGAATGGTAACCAATTGGTAACCGGAAGGTGGTTACCGATTGGTGAACGTTTCCCATTCGAGGATCGGCCATGGACGAGCGCAAGGATACCGAGGAAACCAAGAGTGATCCGCAGGTCGCGCCGGTCGCCAAGGCCGCGCCCGACCTGCCATCGGTCGAGTCGCCGTCGATTTCACCGGCATCCGCCGACACCGTGCCGCCGGCGCCGGTCTTTGCGCCCGTTGTCGAGCCTGCCGTTGAACCGGCGATGGCCACCGCTCCCGAAATTGCCGTGGAGCCCGTTGCTCCGGTAGAAGCCGAAACCGCAGCGCCGTCCCGTTTCACCCTGCGTCCGCGTCACAGGCGCTATGCCGTGCTCGCCGCATCTGTCGCGATGGCCGCTGTGATCGGCGCCGTGGTCGGTGCGGTCGCCAGTGGCGGCTTTGCTCCGCCGCCGCCGCCCGCGGCTCCGCGCGTCGATGTCGCCGCGATCGAAGAGACCAAGGCGATGCAGCAGCAGGTCGCGCGGCTGGCCAAGGAAGTCACCACGCTGAAAGCCAATCTCGATGCCGCCAACAAGACGTCGCGGACGCAGATTGCCAAGATCAGCGAGAGGCTCACCGAGCGGGTCAGCCGCGACAGCGCCGAGGTCACCGGTTCGATCTCCGCGCCCGAGACGATCGCCGCCGCGCCGCAGGCTGCACCGGCTCCGGTCCAGCCCCAAGCTCAGGTGCCGACGCCGCCGCCGCGCCCGCAACAACTGGCCGCGCTTGAAACAAGGATGCCCGGCCGCGCCCCGCTGGTGGCCGGATGGTCGATCCACGACTTCCGCAATGGCCATCTCTACGTCGAAGGCAACGGCGAAATCTATCAGGTGGTGCCAGGCGCGCGGCTGCCCGGCATCGGCGCGGTGGAATCCATCAAGCGGCAGGAGGGCCGCTGGGTGGTCTCGACACCAAAGGGCATCATCGTTGCCGCGCGCGACCGCCGCTATTTCGATCCATTCTGACCGGAACTGACAATTGAAGGCAGCGGGCGGCGGCAATTTGCCGCCGCTTTCATTTGTGCGTGAGCCGGTGGCGAGCGTCCACAAACCGTGTCAGATTTGCCGTCGCCGGTTGCAGAACGGGTGGTGGTTGGCATGCGCGGCGTTTCACGGGCGATGATCGCTGCGGCGGCTTTTCTCGCCGCGGCCGGCGCGGCTTCGGCGCAACTGGCCGCGCCTCCGGCACCGAAAGTGGAGCCGGCTGAGACCTGTCCGGGCCTGATCGCCCGGGGAACTCCCTTGCTGATCCCCGCCGCCTTTCGGCCCGATCTGCTTCAGCGCACCGCGTTGGCGCGCGACCAGGTGCGCATCAGCTACATCGGTCATTCGACGTTCCTGCTGGAAAGTCCGCAATTGGTGCGCGCCGCCACTGACTACAACGATTTTGTCCGGCCACCGGTGCTGCCGGACATCGCCACCATGAACCGGGCGCACTCGACGCATTACACCGACAATCCCGATCCCGGCATCAAGCACGTGCTACGCGGCTGGGCCGCCGGCGAAAAACCGGCGCGCATCGACCTGCAATACAAGGACATGCGCGTGCGCAACGTGCCGACCAATATCCGCAGTTGGGACAGTGGCGGCACCCAGCGTCATGGCAATTCGATCTTCATCTTCGAGATGGCCAGTCTCTGCATCGCCCATCTCGGCCATCTGCATCACACGCTGAACCAGGAACAGGTCAACGAGATCGGCCGGGTCGATATCGTGCTGGTGCCGGTGGACGGCAGCATGACGCTCGACACCGAGGGCATGTTCGAGGTGCTGCAGGCGCTGAAGGCGCCGCTAGTGATTCCGATGCACTTTTTCAGCAGCTACACGCTGGACCGCTTCCTGTCGCGCGCGCGCCAGGAGTGGGACGTCGAGGTCGCCGACGTGCCATCGACGGTGGTATCGAAAGCAACGCTGCCTACGAAGCCAAAGGTTCTGGTGCTGCCAGGCCGTTGACAACACCGCCCGCCGGCTGCCCTGGGCGTTTTTACATCGCGTCTATCAGGCATACTGTGCCGCTGCCGCCCACGAACCTTTTGCCATGCTGCGGGAACCAATGCTCGGTGATTGCGTTCTCGATGCGCATCGGGGCAGGAGTTTTCGTCATGGTACAGGTCTGGAGTGACTGGAAGCGGTTCCGCACCGCGCCGCTCGACGATGTCGCTGACGCCCCGGGCGGGCCTGGCGTATACGAAGTGCGTCACACCATGACCGGGCGGGTGGTGGCCTTCGGCCATGCCAAAAATGTCGCTGATGCGCTCGCCGACCTCAAACGCAACGGCAGTGTCGGCACCTTCGCGCGGCTGTTCCGGCGCGAAGCGCCGCTGGCGCGCCTCGCAGACCTCGAGTTCCGCACCTGCGCCGCTGCCAGCCGCGGCGAGGCGAAAACGGCGGCCAGCCGGCTTCAGGGCCTGCGCCAGACTGCCTGGCGTCGCCGCATGGATGCAGGCTGGGCGGTGCGCCATTCGCGCTAACGCTTCTGCTTACGGGCATTCGCGTCGCGGCCGGCTTCCGCCGGTCGTTTTGCGTCAGACCGCTAGAGCAGCATCAAGCTGATCGCCGGGAATGCAATCAGCAGCGTCAGCACCAGCAGCATCACCACGGCGAACGGGAACGCGCCAACGAAAATATCGTTGAGCGAAATATCGCTGCGGTTCAGCGCCGTTCTTATGACGAAACACGATATTCCAAAAGGCGGCGTCAGCAGTCCGATCTCGGCGCCGACCACTGTTATAATACCGAACCACACCAGGCTCAGGCCCATCTCTTCGATGGTCTTCAGGAACAGGGGTGCGCAGATCAGGATGATCGACGAGGTATCGATGATGGTGCCGAGGAAGATCAGGAGGATCACGTACAGCACCATCATCAGTTCGAAACTGAGATTGGCCTGCCCCAGCCAGTCGCTGAACAGCGACGGCAGTCCGGCGATGCCGAGCATCCGGCTGTACATGGTCGCCGACATGATCAGAAACAGGATCGCCGCGGTGATATGTCCGGTTTCGATCAGAACCTCTTTGATCGCCTTGAACGACATGCGGCCTTTCAAGGCGGCAATGAGGAAGGCGACCAATGCGCCGGCGGCGCCTGCTTCCGCGGCGGTGACGATGCCGGTGTAGATGCCGCCGAGGACAATGGCGATCAGCAGCGACAGCGGCGCCAGCTTGTTGATCATGGTGAGCGTCGACATGGTGGCGTCGCCCTCCGCCGCGGGCGTCACAAACGCGCCCTTGCCGATGAATTTCGGCGCCACCACGGTCATGACCAGAATGGCGCCGATAAAGGCTGACGCCAGCAGCAGGCCCGGCATGACGCCGGCGAGGAACATGTCGCCAACCGACTGCTCTGCGACGAAGGCGTAGATGATCAGCATGACGCTCGGCGGAATCAGCATGCCGAGCACTGAACTGCCGGCGACGACGCCGACCGCGAAGCGCTTGCCGTAGTCGTAGCGGATCATCTCCGGCACCGAGACGCGGGTAAACACCGACGCCGAAGCGATCGAGGATCCGGTCACCGCGGCAAAGGCGGCGTTGGCCGCTACCGTGGCGACGCCGAGACCGGCGCGCACGCGGCGGAAGACGTGATGAAAAACCTCATAGATTTCCGTGCCGATACCGGCCTTGCCGACGATCAGCCCCATCATCACGAAAGTCGGAATGCTGGCGAAATCGTACGACTTGATCGAGTCGGTCACCGCCAGCGTCATCATCCGCATGGCGATGGTCATGTCGCCGCGCAGAATCCAGACGCCGATGAACGACACGATGCTCAGCGTGATGGCGACGTAGGAGCCGCAATAGATCAGAATGACGATGACGATGACGGACGCAATGCCGACGACAACGGGATCCATGGTCTACTCGCCGGCTTCGTGCGCTTCGGCGCCGAGGTTGGTAGGCAGTCCGAGCCACAGGCGGCGAGCGCGAACCAGAAAACACAGCAGCGCGGCGGTCGCGCCGATCACCACGATTGCCTTGACCGGCCAATCCGGAAACGTGAACACGCCGCGGACGCCGATGAAATAGCCGCGCTCGTAGGATTGAAGCATCAGCGGAAACGTGCCGACCACAATCAGCGCCATGACGATGGCGCCGAGCAGTTCAAAGCCGGCGGCGATGGTGCGGCCGCCCTGCGAGCCGCCGGCCATCCGCGCGATGAAGGTGTCGGAGCGGGTCAGCTTGCCGAGCCGGATGGTGTCCGCCAGCTGGCAGAACACGATCACCGCCAGCGAAACGGCGACAAACTCGATCATGCCGGCGATCGGCATGTTGAACAGCGTGCGGCCGCCGGCGTCCATGTCGATCAGAACCACGAGCGCCAGCACCCACAGCGAGCCGATCGCATTCATGACGATCACGGCGCGATCGAGCAGCGTGGTCCGGGGCGCCGTCGCTCCGGTATCGGCGTTTGCGGAATCCTGCATGGGGCAGTCAGGTTTCCGCCGGCCGGGACAGACGCGCCCGCGGCCGGCGGAGCCCGGTTACTCCTTGTCCCAGTCACGCAGCGGCTTGGCGCCGCCGGCGCGCAGGCCGTCCATCATGGCGGTCAGATAGGCGTTGCCCGGCAGGCCCGACTTCTCGGCCGCCGCGGCCCATTCTTTGGCCAGATTGGGCAACGACTTGGCCCAGGCGCGACGCTCGTCCTCGCTGACCGGGATGATCTTGCCGCCGCCGGCCACGAACGCTGCGCGCGACTTGGCGCCGGTTTCCACGGCCAGCTTGGCGTGACGGTCGCGCAGTTCGATCGCCGTGTCCTTCAGCACCTTCTTCACCTCGTCGGGCAGCTTGGCCCAGGTGTTCTTGTTGACGGTGAGCGCCTTGTTCACGGCAGTACCGAAGCCGATGTCGACGAAGTACGGTGCAACCTCGAACAGCTTGAACGAAACCGCGCCTTCAATCCACATGATGCAACCGTCGGTGACGCCGGTTTTGATGTTGTTGAAGTAGTCGGCGAGGGCGCCGCGCACGCCGGCCGCGCCGGTCGGCTGCAGATAGCGCATGTTATCGCCGGCGGCGTTGATGCGCATGCCCTTCAGATCCGACGGCTTCTTGATCTCGCGCTTGGTGAACAGCTCGTAGCTGTCGATGGTCGAGTAGTTGGTAAGCAGGACCTGGTTCGCCTTGTCGAACTGTCCCTTGAATTCGGGAAATTTCTCGGCGAGGTCGTCCATAACCTTGGACATCAGGCCGGGATCGGTACTGGTGAAAGGCATGTTGAACGGCAGAACGTTCATCGGCAGCCGATCCGAATAGAACGGAACGGTGATGATGGCGATATCACCGAGACCTTGCTCCATGGCCGAGAGCACGCCGCCGGGCTTCGCGATCTGGCCGCTCCAGGCTTGCGTCCAGTTGATCTTGTATTTGCCGGCGGCGGCAAGTTTCTTGTCGACGGTGGGAATGTAGAATTCGACGAACTCCTTCACCCAGCTCGCGCGCGGCGGATAGCCGTCGATGGCGGTGAGGCTGATGGTCTGTTGCGCGCTGGCGGCAAACGGAAACGACGCGAGCGCGAGCGCCAGACCGAGACGTCGAAGCAAAGCATTGCACCCAATCATGAAATTCTCCTTGAACCGTGTTTCCCCGGAGCCACTTTTTGTTTTTTGTCGGTGGCCGTGCGTCGCGTCACTGCACCAAACATTGCCTAGCAGGCCCATCTTGTTGTCTGCGCACAAGCTTAGTCAACCTCGCAGAGCGGTCACAATGTCTCAGGGAGGTCCACGATGCGGGCGTTTTTGGCGGAGCGGCTTCCGGTTCGGGACCGAGGATTCTATGGTAGCAGATGGGGCGGCCTGCTATTTCGCCATGACAATAGAAACAACCCTGCGGATTGTCCGATGCCTTACGCCGTCACGCCCGACAAGGTGAAGCTCTACTACGAGGGGGCCGGCGAAGGCACGCCGATCCTGTTCGTGCATGAATTCGCTTCCGATCACCGCGGCTGGGAGCCGCAAGTGCGGGAACTGGGCAAGCGCCATCGTTGCATTGTCTATTCGGCGCGCGGCTATACGCCGTCCGATGTTCCGGCCGATCCCGAGGCCTACAGCTACAAACATGTCATGCGCGATTGTGTTGCGGTGCTCGACCATCTCGGCATCGAACGCGCGCACCTGATCGGCCTGTCGATGGGCGGCTACACGGCGCTGCAGGTGGCGCTCAATCATCCCGGACGGGTTCGCTCGCTGGTGCTGGCCGGCACGGGCTCCGGATCGGAGCGCGGCTTCACCGAAGAGTTTCACAAACAGGCGCGGGCACTGGGTGACACATTTGAACGGGAAGGCTCGGCCAAGGTCGCGGCAACCTACGGCATGGGACCGGGCCGCGTGCCGTTCCTGCTCAAGGACCCGCGCGGCTTCGCCGAATTTGCCCAGCGGCTGGCCGAGCACGATGCTCAAGGCTCGGCGCATACGTCGCGCGGCTTTCAGGGCGGGCGGCCGTCGCTCTTCGATTTCGAAAGCGAACTGGCGCGGGTGACGGCGCCGGCGCTGATCGTGGTCGGTGACGAGGACGACCGCTGCATCGAGTCGAGTCTGTTCCTGAAGCGCGCCATTCCCGCCTCGGGCCTCGTCATGATGGCCAAGACCGGCCATGCCGTGAACCTGGAAGAGCCGGACCTGTTCAACCAGGCGGTTGGCGACTTCATTGCACGCGTCGAGGCCGGCCGCTGGCTGGCCCGTGATCCGCGCACCAAGGCCACCCGGTAGCCGCGGAACTTTGCGTCTGGTCGGCGATTAAAAAGGCAGAAGTTCCTGCGCCGCCTTGAGGAGACGCCGATGCTGAAATGGGCCGTCGTGTTCCTGCTGATCGCCATCGTGGCCGGCCTGTTCGACTTCAGCGATGTGCAGGCGGTCTCCGCCACGATCGCTCAGTGGCTGTTCGGTATTTTCCTGGTGCTGTTTTTGGGCGCGCTGGCGATCGGCTTGTTCATCGGCAAAAAGCTGACCTCGTAGTCAACTATAACTCTTTTGGATCAAATACTTAACTGCAGTTTCGGCTGCGGAACAATTAACATGGCCTTATTGGTTAATTTTTTGCTAAAATTTTAACTATTGGTCCATCTTCATTGAACAAGGGAGCGTTGTCATGCGTATCTCGACCCTGTTCGTTTGCGTGATTGCCGTGGCCGGTCTCGCCGTTTCTTCCGCCGCAAAAGCTGGCGATGACTACAGAGACAGCGCCTTAAGCGCCGGTTACAGTGGCGGTCACTATCGTACCGGTTACGCCAGCAGGCACGCCGGAAGCGGCTACAGCCGCGGCACCGTCTCTTACTCGACCAGTTGCTGCTACCAGAAAGTGGTGCGCCACTATTCGACGACGCGCTATGTGCGCGTCGATGTGAACCGGCACAACGAGCATCGCTATCACCGGCCGGTCTACCGGTCGGCCTATCATGCGCCGCCGCGGCGCCGGTATGTGCATGCCAACTATTATGCGCCGCCCCGCTACGATCATTATCAGGCACCGTCGCGCTATGTCAGCTACGGCCGCTACGGCTACGGTGGCGGTTATGCGGCGCGCGTGAGCTACGGCCCGGAATGCACTACGCGGCGTGTGCGCGTCTATGACGGCTATGGCGGCTGGGTGTGGGTGGCGCGGCGCATCTGCAACTAGGCGTGGCGGCCAGGCATTTGCCAAAACAACTGCGGCCGGGCTTGCGGCCCGGCCATCACGTCAGACGTCCACGCTGGCGCTCAGCGCGTTGTCCTGGATGAACTGCCGGCGCGGCTCGACCAGATCGCCCATCAACTGGTCGAACAGCACGTTGGCCTCGTCGACTTCCTTGATGCGGACTTGCAGCAGCGAGCGCGCGTTGATGTCGAGCGTGGTTTCCCACAACTGCTCGGGATTCATCTCGCCCAGCCCTTTGTACCGCTGTAGCGCGACGCCCTTGCGGCCGGCGCCGGTGATTGCCTCGAACAGGCCGACCGGGCCGTGTATAGCCCAGGTCTCGTCCTTGCGGCGGAGTATGCCGGGCTTTTCATAGACCTTCTGCAACGAGAGGGCATGTTCGTCCAGCTTGCGGGCATCGGCGGACCCGAGCATCGCGTGATCGATGATGGAAACGCTCTTCACGCCGCGCACGGTGCGGCTGAAGGTGAAGCCGTCCTCTTCGCTGAATTCGCCTTCCCAGCCGCGTTCGGTTTCCTCCGACAGGATGTTGAGCCGCCGCGCAATGAACGGCGCCGCCGCTTTTGCCTTCTCCGGATCGCCAAAGATCTCGGCGTTCAACACGCCGAGGATGGCGGCCTGTTCGACCACCTGGCGGTTATAGCGGCTGTGCAGCCCGAGCAGGATGTTGCGGATCGAGCGGGCCTCCTCGACCAGTTTCTGCAGGTCGTCGCGGGCGCGTTCCTCGCCGGAAGCGAGCCGCAGTACAGCCTCCTCGACGCCGGTCGAAATCAGATAGTCCTCAAGCGCGCGCTCGTCCTTCAGGTACTGTTCGGACTTACCGCGGTTGACTTTGTACAGCGGCGGCTGGGCGATGTAGATGTGGCCGCGCTTGATCAGCTCTTCCATCTGCCGGAAGAAGAAGGTCAGCAGCAGCGTGCGGATGTGGGAGCCGTCCACGTCCGCGTCGGTCATGATGATGATCTTGTGGTAGCGCAGCTTGTCGGGGTTGAACTCGTCGCGGCCGATGCCGGTGCCGAGCGCCGTAATCAGCGTGCCGATTTCCTGGCTGCCGAGCATCTTGTCGAAGCGCGCGCGCTCGACGTTGAGGATCTTGCCGCGCAACGGCAGCACGGCCTGGAATTCGCGGTTGCGGCCTTGCTTGGCGGAGCCGCCGGCCGAGTCACCCTCGACGATGAACAGTTCGGACTTGGCCGGATCGCGCTCCTGGCAGTCGGCGAGCTTGCCGGGCAGTGACGAGATGTCGAGCGCGCCTTTGCGGCGGGTCAGGTCGCGCGCCTTGCGCGCCGCTTCGCGCGCGGCGGCGGCTTCCACTACCTTGCCGACGATAATGCGCGCTTCCTGCGGATGGGTCTCGAACCAGTCCTGCAGCGCCTGATTGACGACGCTCTCGACCACCGGCCGCACTTCCGAGGACACCAACTTGTCCTTGGTCTGCGACGAGAACTTCGGGTCGGGCACCTTCACCGACAGCACGGAGGTCAGGCCTTCGCGGCAATCGTCGCCGGTCAGCGCCACTTTTTCCTTGCGGGTGGTGCCGAGCGTATCGGCGTATTGCGTGACTTGCCGGGTCAGCGCACCGCGGAAGCCGGCCAGATGCGTACCGCCGTCGCGCTGCGGAATGTTGTTGGTGAAGCAGAGCACGCTCTCATGATAGGCGTCGTTCCACCACAGCGCGCATTCCACCGTGATGCCTTCGCGCTCGGCCTTGATCATGATCGGCTTGGGGATCAGCGGCGACTTGTTGCGGTCGAGGAAACGCACGAAAGCCTCGACGCCGCCTTCGTACATCATCTCTTCGCGCTTCTCGACCGCATGGCGCATGTCGGACAGCACGATACGGACGCCGGAATTGAGGAACGCCAGTTCGCGCAGGCGATGCTCCAGCGTCGCGAAGTCGAACTCCACCATCGTGAAGGTGGCGGGCGAGGGGAAGAACGTCACCTCGGTGCCGCGCTTGCCGTTGCTGTCGCCGACGACCTTGAGCGGCGCAACGGAGACGCCGTCGCGGAACTCGATGAAATGTTCTTTGCCGTCGCGCCAGATGGTCAGCTTGAGCCAGCTCGACAGCGCGTTGACGACCGAGACGCCGACGCCGTGCAGGCCGCCCGACACCTTGTAGGAGTTCTGGTCGAATTTTCCGCCGGCGTGCAGCTGGGTCATGATGACCTCGGCCGCCGAAATGCCTTCGCCGGCATGGATGCCGGTGGGGATGCCGCGGCCGTTGTCGCGCACCGTCACCGAGCCGTCGGGGTTCAAGCAGGCGACAACTTCGGTGGCATGGCCGGCCAGCGCTTCGTCGATGGCGTTGTCGACCACCTCGTAGACCATGTGATGCAGGCCCGAACCGTCATCGGTGTCGCCGATATACATGCCGGGGCGCTTGCGCACGGCATCGAGGCCCTTGAGGACCTTGATCGATTCGGCGCCATAGTCGGTATCGTCGGAACGGATATCGCGGGCTGGATCAGCCATCAAACAGCACCCTCGGATCGGGCGGAAAATGAATCGGAATTGCGTGTTGGTGTGACACGAAAAGCAGCCCCCGTACAGGGCAAAGTGGCTGCAACTAATATATTGATTTGAAAGAGATTTTTTGAATGGCGCGGGCCGTCAAATCAGCCCTGTTTTGAGGTCTATGCCGGGCTGCCTGGCCCGCGAAAGCGGCCGCCATATAAGC
The DNA here is from genome assembly GCA_022843325.1 of Pseudolabrys sp. GTDB lineage: Bacteria > Pseudomonadota > Alphaproteobacteria > Rhizobiales > Xanthobacteraceae > Pseudolabrys. Next base: position 31,659 of record JALHNV010000002.1, read on the forward strand.
GGCTCGCTAACCCAGTTTGTGCGCCTGCAACTCCGCGCCACGCAGGTGGCGGAACGCCGGCTCGTAGTCCGGAATCGGTTGGCTGAAGGCATTCAGCGCTGCCGACAGAATTTCCACGCGATCAAGATCGACGCGCATGCTGTCGAGCGCTTGATGCAATTCGCGTCGCACGCGATCGATGGCTTGCTCGCTTCTCATGGCATTACTCACTTTCGTTGCGCCAGGTTCACCGCGGCGTTGCCGCACGTGATGTTAAGAGCAGGCGGAAGGTATGGTTCCTGACCCGGCTAGTTTCAACTTGTTGCTATTAATGGAACGTCTCTGAAACGCTAATGACGCGTGAATCAGGGAACTTTATGCCGGTTCCACGTTACTGCCCCGCACCAGCAGCACCTGCGCGCGCCCGACGATGTCACCGAACGCGGCCGGGTCCGCGCCCGTCATCCACACCTGGGCGCCCAGTGCGGTGAGAGCGTCGTACAGCGCTGCGCGCCGTGCCGGGTCGAGATGCGCCACCACCTCGTCCAGCAGCAGCAGCGGGGCAAAGCCGGTCATGTCCTTGATCAGTCCGGCATGGGCCAGCACCAGCCGGATCAGCAGCGCCTTCTGTTCGCCGGTCGATGCTTCCGCCGCCGGAATGCCTTTTCCGGCATGGGTCACCACCAGGTCGGACCGATGCGGTCCGTCGAGGGTGCGCCCGGCGGCGGCATCGCGGCCGCGGCTCTCCTTCAGCAGCGCGCGGTAGCGGTCCTCGATCTCCAGTGCCGGATGCGCCGGCAGCATTTTCTCCATCCAGCCGTCGAGCGCGATCTCGGCGACCGGAAACTCCGGCGCCACGCCGCGCGCGGCGCCGAGCGCCGCGGACAGGCGATTGACGGTCTCGGCGCGCGCCGCAGCCACCGCGACCGCTACTTCCGCCGTCTCGTGTTCGATGGCGTCGAGCCAGTGCGGGTCGCTGTTCGGGGTCTCCAGAAGGCGGTTGCGGGACCGTAGCGAACGCTCCAGCGCCGAGACGCGGCTGGCGTGCTGGGCATCGACCGCCAGCACCAGCCGGTCCAGGAACCGGCGCCGCTCGGCGGCCGGGCCGTTAAACAGCGGGTCCATGGCCGGCGTCAGCCAGACCACGCGCAGATGATCGGCGAAGGCGGTGGCGGAGGACACCGCTTCGCGGTCGATGCGGCAGCGGCGGGCCGAGGCCTGCTCCTCGCCGACCGGCGGGTCAATGCCGGTGCCGAGCGTGGCGAGGCCCAGCATGCCCTCGATTTCCGCCGATACCGCCCAGCCGCCATCGCCTTCAGTAAAGGCCAGCTCGTCCATGGTGGCGCGGTGCAGGCCGCGGCCGGGCGCCAGCAGCGAGATCGCCTCGATCAGATTGGTCTTGCCGGCGCCGTTGGCGCCGGTCAGCACCACCGGTCCGGCGCGGTCGAGCCTCACCTGCGCGGCGTGATAGCTGCGAAAATTGTTTACGCTCAGGCGGCGGATGAAGGCGGCGGTCATGGCGCTGCGTTTGTAGTCGTCATGGTCCGGCTTGTCCCGGCCAGCCACGTCTGGCCTTGCGCCTGCGCGCCGATTTCGCGCAAAAACCGCCCCTCGCAGGGACGGATGGGCAAGCGGCCAGCAATAGATGAAGGGTCAGCTCGGCTGCCAGGCGTAGGCGACCTTGTCGAGCGTCTTGGCGCCAAAGCGCTCCGACGAGCGGGCGACGGCGCGGCCACCGAGTGCGCGATAGAATTCCATCGCCGGCTCGTTGTCCGACAGCGCCCACACCACCATGCTCTTCAGGCCGGTCTGCTGCAGGTCCTTGCGCGCCGCCGTGAACAGGCGGCGGCCAAAACCGAGACCCTGGAATTCGGGCCGCAGGTAGAGCTCGTAGACCTCGCCGTCATAGAACAGGCTGCGGGCGCGGTTGCGGCCGTAATTGGCGTAGCCGGCAATGCGGTCGCCGAACTGCAGGATGGTGATGCGGCTGCCTTTGCGGATGGCCGAATCCCACCAGTCCGGTCCGCGCCGGTTGATCAGCTTGTCGAGTTCGTTGCCGGGGATGATGCCCTGATAGGCCGTGCGCCACGCTTCGTCGTGGGTGGCGGCGACATCACCCGCGTCGGACGTCTTGGCGCGGCGAATCTCGATAAGGGTCGTGCTCATTGACGAATAGAAGCAATGAACCCGGTGGCCTTCAAGCCCTATCGTTAACGATCGGTAAACGGTGTGGATTACTGGCCACAGGGCGTCCGAAAATGGGGCACCTTGCCGGAATTAGATGCGGTCGCTGTGTGGCCCATGAGCAGAGGGCGTGTTCGCTGCCGCGCGGTAGAAGCAAAGCGCCGGCTGCCTCAGGCAGCCGGCGCTTGATCCGGTTGGAAACGTCCGGCGTTTGCCGCAGGCTCAAGCCACTTCGGTGGCGGCGGCGCGGGCGCGATCGTCGCGCTTGCGGTCGTTCTCGTCGAGCAGCTTCTTGCGCAGGCGGATCGACGCCGGCGTCACCTCGACCAGCTCGTCGTCCTGGATATAGGCCAGCGCCTTTTCCAGCGTCATCCGGATCGGCGGCGTCAGGCGGACGGCTTCGTCCTTCTGCGTGGTGCGGATGTTGGTGAGCTGCTTGCCCTTGAGGACGTTGATGACGAGGTCGTTCTCGCGGGTGTGCTCGCCGACGATCATGCCGTTATAGACCTTCCAGCCCGGCTCGATCATCATCGGGCCGCGGTCTTCCAGATTCCACAGCGCGTAGGCGACCGCCTCGCCCTTTTCGTTCGAGATCAGGACGCCGTTGCGGCGGCCCTGGATCGGGCCCTTGTGCGGGGCGTAGGCGTGGAACAGCCGGTTCATGATGGCGGTGCCGCGCGTGTCGGTGAGCAGTTCGCCCTGGTAGCCGATCAGGCCGCGGGTCGGCGCGTAGAACACCATGCGCACGCGTCCGCCGCCGGACGGGCGCAGTTCGATCATCTCGCCCTTGCGCTCGGACATCTTCTGCACGACGACGCCGGAATGCTGCTCGTCGACGTCGATCACGACCTCTTCGATCGGCTCTTCCAGTTCGCCCCGCTCGTTGTTGCGCAGCAGCACCTTGGGCCGCGACACCGACAGTTCGAAGCCTTCGCGGCGCATGGTCTCGATCAGGATGCCGAGCTGCAATTCGCCGCGGCCGGACACTTCCATCGCATCCTTGTCGTCGCTCTCGCGCACGCGCAGCGCCACGTTGCCTTCGGCTTCGCGGAGCAGGCGGTCGCGGATCATGCGGCCGGTGACCTTGGTGCCTTCGGTGCCGGCGAGCGGCGAGTCGTTGACGCGGAAGGTCATCGACAGCGTCGGCGGATCGATCGGCTGCGCCTGGATCGGGGTGTCGATCGACGGGTCGCAAATGGTATGCGCCACGGTGGCATTGGGCAGGCCGGCCAGCGCGACGATGTCGCCGGCTTCGGCTTCATCCAGCGGCACGCGCTCAAGGCCGCGGAACGCCATGACCTTGGTGATGCGGCCGGTTTCGATCACCTTGCCTTCACGGTCGAGCACCTTGACGTTCTGGTTCGGCTTGACCGAACCCGACGAGATGCGGCCGGTGATCATGCGGCCGAGGTAGTTGTTGGCTTCGATGATGGTGCCGAGCATGCGGAACGGACCGTCTTCGACGGTCGGCGCCTTGACGTGGCGGAGCACCAGGTCGAACAGCGGCTGCATGCCGTCTTCGTGCGAGCCTTCGAGCGACGTCGCCATGTAGCCGAGCTTGGCGGAGCCGTAGAGGATCGGGAAGTCGAGCTGCTCGTCGGTGGCGTCGAGCGCTGCGAACAGGTCGAACACTTCGTTGATGACTTCAACCGGGCGGGCGTCGGGACGGTCGACTTTGTTGATGACGACGATGGGCTTGAGGCCCATCTTCAGCGCCTTGGAGACCACGAACTTGGTCTGCGGCAGCGGGCCCTCGGCGGCGTCGACCAGCACCAGCGCGCCGTCGACCATGTTCAGGATGCGCTCGACCTCGCCGCCGAAGTCGGCATGGCCCGGCGTATCGACGATGTTGATGCGCGTGCCCTTCCATTCGACCGACGCGGCCTTGGCCAGAATGGTGATGCCGCGCTCGCGCTCGAGATCGTTGGAGTCCATCGCGCGTTCGACCTGGCGCTCATTGGCGCGGTACACGCCGGACTGCTGCAGCAGACGATCGACCAGAGTGGTTTTGCCATGATCGACGTGCGCGATGATGGCGATGTTGCGCATATCCATAGTTCAGTTTCCAAAAACGAAAGCGGGGGTCCGCATAGGGCTTCCGAACGAAACCCGTTTCCAAAAAACGACAGGATTGCCGGAGGGCAATCCTGTGGGACCCGCGACGCGTCGCTATTGCGGCGCAATATAGTCACGAAGCGGCTGGAAGCAACCGGCTAAATGCCGTCTGGTTAAGCTTTGAGCGGCCCAAATCGGCCATTTCGCGCCGTTAGACCCCCGCCGGGCGGCCCCAGGGGCCCCGGCGGCCGGTTCCGGGCAGCGCGTCCTGCAGCATCATCATTTCGGAGATGGTTTCCGAGGTCACCAGCCCGACCAGTCTACCGGCCGCATCGGTCACGCCAATGGCGGGCGCCTGCTTGTCCTGCAGCAGCTTGAAGGCATCCTCCAGGCATTTGCGGTGGCCGATCACCGGCATCTCCACGGGAGTGGCGTCGGCGACGCGGGCGTCGGGCCCAATCGTCCGGATGGCGCGGATGATGTCGCCGCGGCCGAGCACGCCGACAGGTTTTCCGGCGCCATCGACCACCGGGAATTCGCCCTGGCTTGTCGCGAGCAAGGTCTGCACCGCCTCGTCGACATGCGCCTCGGGGCTGAGCGTGGCGAACTGCGTCATCATCGCGTGGCTGACCGGCACGCCGCGCGACACCGCGCGCAGCGACACCATGTGCGCCTCCGACGAGGCGGCGAGATAGACGAAGATGGCGATGAAGATCAGGATCGGATTGTACAGCAGCCCGATGAAGCCAAGTGCGAAGGCGGTGAACTGGCCGATCGCGGCGGCGATGCCGGTGGCGCGCACATAGCCCATGCGCGTCGCCAGCAGCGCGCGCAGCACCCGGCCGCCATCCATCGGAAAGGCCGGGATCATGTTGAACAACGCCAGAAAGAGATTCACCGCGGCCAGCCGGTCGACCAGCGAGATCTGTCCGTTCTCGACCGCGGCGGCGGCGCCCGATTGCAGCGACGCGCCGGCGAACAGCATCAGCAGCAGCGCGATGGCGACGTTGACCAGCGGCCCGGCGATGGCGATCAGAAACTCCTGACCCGGCTCCTCCGGAATACGCTCGAGTTGCGCCACCCCGCCGATCGGCAACAACGTGACGTAAGGCGTCGCCACGCCGAAATAACGGGCGGTGAAGATGTGGCCGAACTCGTGCAGCAGGACGCAGCCAAACAGCAGTACGAGGAAAAGGGTGCTGGACCAGGCGGCACCGGCGCCGCCGCTGGCGTAGCTTGCGGCGAAGATCCAGGCCAGAAACAGCAGGAACGTCAGGTGGATGCGCACCACCGTGCCGGCGACCGTGCCGATACTCAATGACCAGGACATGAAAATCCTCGATATGCTGTGTTGCAGGAGAAACGTAATACCGGCGCGGACCCATTGCGAGGGTCCTGCGTTGGCCCACGGAGGTTATTGTCATGGCTCAAAAACTCGATGTGCCGGCGCGCAACGCCGCGCTCGGCAAACTAAACGGATGGACCGAGGTTTCCGGCCGCGATGCCATCACGCGCAAATTCACGTTCAAGAATTTCAATGAAGCCTTCGGCTTCATGACGCGCGCGGCGCTGGTCGCCGAAAAAATGGATCATCACCCGGAGTGGTTCAACGTCTACAAGACGGTCGAGGTGACGCTGTCGACCCACGACGCCGGCGGCGTGACGGAGCTGGATATCAAACTCGCCGAGGCGATGGACAAGATCGCGGGGTGAACACGCGACGCAGCATATTTGTCACGCGCCGCAACGTAGTCCGCTCATGCCCGCGGACGCGGGCATCCAGTCTTTGCCGCGGCGCCAGAAGCACTGGGTCCCCGCTTCCGCGGGGACGAGCGGGGTGAATGAGCCGATTCGGTTTTCAAACAGCCAAGACTAATTCAAACAGCCAAGCGCCGCGCGCGGCGGGCCTGCCCGCTTCGCGCCGGACAAGATTCTTCGCCCGTGTTCTTTGTCCGGCGCCGGGTGCGCCGTTAGTCCCAGTCGCCAAGTCCAGTCCCCCGAACGAGGGGAGCGGAGCGCCGGGAAACGCGAGAGCTTGCGAGGCTCTCCGAGCGGCCGGCGCGGCCACCCGACACGCTTGGCGAAGCGTGTCCTCTCTGTTTGCGATCACAGAGAGAACGCTTCTCGGCGCTCCGCTGGCGGCGATTTGTGTCCCCGGGGCCGTGCTTCCGGAGGTCGACAGGATGTGCCTCAGGCCCATCCGATGCGGGCGGCTGCGCCACCCGTTGTCGCCTCACGTCCAGCCATTGAAGGCAGACCCCCGTAGTGGGGCCGGACGGCGTCCCGGGGCCTCCCGGGTGCGGGGTTACGAGCCCCGCCCGCAGGCGCCGCATCCTGCTCCATCTCGCGGTCTGTCTCGGGAAGACGCCCTCGATGAACAGGACGAAGACAGAGTATTTAAACCTAGGTATTAAGTCAAGAGGCTTCCGGCGCCCCGTGGCTCGAGACGCGCTGCTGCGCGACGCTCCTCGCCGTGAGGCGGGAGGTGCCTGCTTGCGCGCAGCCTCAGGGGTCACCAAATAACTTTCATGGAATTCGCATACACCGCAGAAGGCCCCAGCGCCGAACAGGGCACGGACAGCGACACCGGTCTGCGCCGGGATTTCTGGCGCAAGGCGCGACGCGTCGCGACGCGCGTGCCGTTCGCCGACGAACTGCTGGCGGCCTATTACTGCGCCTTCGATCGCGAGACGCCGCTGCCGGTGAAGGCCACGCTGCTCGGCGCCATCGCCTATTTCGTGCTGCCGGCCGATGCCGTGCCCGACGTGTTGCCGGTGCTCGGCTTCACGGACGATGCCGCCGTGTTGGCGACAACGCTGAAGCTCGTTGCCAGCAGCATCCGTCCCGAGCACCGTGAAGCGGCGCGCGAGAAGCTGGCCGCGTTCAAGTAGCGTCGCTCACGGCCGCAGCAGCACCTTGCCCATGACCTTGCGCTGCGCCAGCGCCTTGAGCGCGTCGGCCGCCTGTTCGAGCGGATAGACAGCATGCACATGCGACGACAATTTACCTTCGGCGACCCAAGCCAGAAGCTGTTCGGTGTTGGCGCGATGGCCCGCGGGTTCGCGCTGCGTCCATGAGCCCCAGAATACGCCGAGCACGTCGCAGCCTTTCAGCAGCACCAGATTGAGCGGCAGCTTGGTGATCTCGCCGGCGGCGAAGCCGACCACCAGGAAGCGCCCTTCCCAGGCGATCGACCGCAGCGCCGCTTCGGCCAGCGCACCGCCGACCGGATCGTAGATCACGTCGGCGCCCTTGCCACCGGTGAGACGCCGCAGTGCGTCCTTGAGGTCTTCGCTGCCGTAATCGATCCCGTGATCGGCGCCATGCGCGCGCGCGAAGGCGATTTTCTGCGCCGATGAAGCGCAGGCAATGAGCCTGGCTCCCATCAGTTTGCCGAGTTCGACCGCCGCCAGTCCGACGCCGCCCGACGCGCCGAGCACGGCCAGTGTTTCGCCCGCCTTCAACCGCGCGCGGTCCTTGAGCGCATGCAGCGTGGTGCCGTAGGTGACGCAGAGGCCGGCTGCATGATCGAAACCGACGCTGTCTGGAATCTTCACCAGCCGGTCAACGCTGAGCGCGACGCGCTGCCGCGCGGCGCCATAGCCCGAATAGCCGAGCACGCGATCGCCGACCTTGAACGCAGTGTCGCCGGAACCCAGACTCTCGATCGTGCCGGCGAACTCCGCCGCCGGCGAAAACGGCATTGGCGGCTTGGTCTGATATTTGCCGGCGATAATGAGCGTGTCGAAAAAATTCAGTGCTGCGGCTTCAACGCGCACCACGGCTTCTCCCGGTGCGGGCGTGGGGTCGGCAATATCGGCCAGTTCGAGATCGTCGGGTGTGCCGTAACGGGTGCAGAGCAGAGCTTTCATGGCGCTTTCGGTCCGGTGGCGTTAACTTTTCGCCGCTAGTCTTGCGGGGGTGGGGCGGCGCATTGCCGCCTTCACAATGTCGATATTCGCCGGTATTGCGCTAATATCCCAGCGATTCCTCGAGGCGGCTTGAGCGCCGTCGTTCAATACAACCGGTAGGGCCCGATGATGAAAACTTTTTACTACAGCCCCGCGATTGCATTGTTGACCGCTGTCGCCGTGTTCTCTCCGACCGATGGCCATGCACAATCGAAGAACCCCAGCGAACAGGCCGTGCTGCTCGGCCAGTTCGGCGACTGGGGCGCCTACAAAGCGACGCCGGCCGGCAAGACGGTCTGCTTTGCGCTGTCGAAGCCGACGTCGGACGTGACCGATCCGCCGGGCCGCAACCGCGGCTCGCCCTATGCCTTCGTCTCGACCCGTCCCTCCGAGAAGGTGACGAATGAGGTGTCGGTGATCCTCGGCTATCCGCAGAAGGGTGGGCACGAAGCCAGCGCCTCCATCGGGGGGGCCAGCTACGTGATGTACACCCAGAATGACGGCGCCTGGGTGAAGAATGCCCCCGAGGAACCCCAGATGGTCGACGCTATGCGCAAGGGCGCCGACATGATCGTCCGCAGCGAGTCCACCCGCGGCACCAAGACCACCGATACCTATTCGCTGCGCGGTGTCGCCGATGCGCTCGACAAGGTGGCGGCGGAGTGCAAATAGGCGCCGCCCGGCCCCGGATCGGGCCTCGGCCGCGTTTATTTGGGCGGCTGGAACGGGTGGCGCGCGGGGACGATTCCCCCTAGATAGGGGCGATGACACCCGAAACCGCCGTTTTCGTCGAAAAGACGCCGCTGGAGCGCTATGTCGCGCCGGCGAAGCCATCGCTGCTCGGCCTGTCGCGGGCCGAGTTGGCCGATGCGCTGGCCGACATCGGCGTGCCGCCGGCGCAGCGCAAGATGCGTGTGCAGCAGCTCTGGCACTGGATCTATTTCCGCGGCTTCACCGAATTCGACGCCATGACCAGCATGGGCAAGGACCTGCGCGCCGCGCTGGCCGAGCGTTTCACGCTGGCGCGGCCGGAGGTCGTGGCCGAACAGGTCTCGGTCGACGGCACCCGCAAATGGCTGCTGCGGCTGCCCGGCGAGACGCAAGGCGAGCGTCCGCATGAGGTCGAGTGCGTCTACATTCCCGACACCGAACGCGGCACGCTCTGCGTTTCCAGCCAGGTCGGCTGCACGCTGACCTGCTCGTTCTGCCACACCGGCACGCAGCGGCTGGTGCGCAATCTCACCGCGGGCGAAATCGCCGGGCAGGTGATGGTGGCGCGCGACCGGCTCGGCGACTGGCCGGGCGGCGTCCGCCCGACCGATGGCGTGGTGCCGAGCGGCGACAACCGTTGCGTCACCAACATCGTGATGATGGGCATGGGCGAGCCGCTCTATAATCTCGATGCGGTGCGCGACGCGCTGCTGATCGTGTCCGACGGCGAGGGCATCGGCATCTCAAAGCGCCGCATCACGCTGTCGACGTCCGGCGTGGTGCCTAACATCGAGCGCGCCGGAGCTGAGATCGGTTGCATGCTGGCGATTTCGCTGCACGCGGTACGCGACGAATTGCGCAACGAACTGGTGCCGCTGAACCGGAAATATCCGATCGCCGAACTGCTCGAGGCCTGCCGCAATTATCCCGGCGTCTCCAACGCCCGGCGCATCACCTTCGAATACGTCATGCTCAAGGGCGTCAACGATTCGATCGAGGAGGCGAAGGCGCTGGTGCGGCTGCTCAAGGGCATCCCGGCCAAGATCAATCTCATTCCGTTCAATCCCTGGCCCGGCAGCCGATACGAATGTTCGGACTGGGAGCAGATCGAGAAATTCTCGCAGGTGGTGTTCGACGCCGGTTATGCCTCGCCGGTGCGTACGCCGCGCGGCCGCGATATTTTCGCCGCCTGCGGCCAGCTCAAGAGCGCCACCGAAAAGCTGACGGCGCGCGAACGCATGGCGTTGCGCGCCATGGCCATGACGGACTGACGTGGCATTCATCGGCCGCCTCTTTGTCATTGTCTTCGCCGTCCTGCTGGCCAGCGTTGCCGCCGGCATCGTCATTGCTTTCGGCTTGCTCGGATCGGAATGGCGCGTGTTCAGCGGCGATATCGGCGAGCGCGCCGGATTCTGGATCGTGACGTTCGCCGGCGCCAGCTTCGCCGGTGCGGCTGGCCTGCTGCCGCTGGCGATCCTGATTGCCGTCTCCGAGGCCCTGAAAATCCGTTCGTTCCTGCTGCACGGGCTGGCCGGCGCCGCGATGCTGGTGCTCGGGCTTTACAGCAGCGGATTGGCGCGGCCCTCGTACGAAGAATCGATCGACCATGCGCCGCCGATGATTGCGCGCGAAACCGAAATCGCCGCCGCCGCCGGCGTCATTTTCGGTCTGGTGTACTGGCTGCTGGCCGGCCGCAAGGCCGGACGCTGGCGCGAGCGAACCTAGCGCCGCTTGTCCGCGGCGATTGATCTGCGGCGTGTTCTTTCCATTTTCATGGGGCTCGGCTAGACCGCAGGCGCACGCCGCGCATGGGAGCGCGCAAGGAACGCAATGAACCGCACCGGCCTTTATACCGCGCTCGCCATCGCCATCGTGACAGGTCTTGTCTTCGGCATTTATCCCGAACTCGATCTGCGCATCTCGCGCTACTTCCACGAGATCGTCGACTCCGCCGGCAACGTGTTCTTCCTGCGTTTTTCGGAAGCGCTGATGCTGGCGCGCGACACGGGGCTGTGGATCAGCACCGTTCTGGTTGCGGCGGCGGTGATCGCGGTGGTGGTCAAGCTGCTGCTGCCGCGGCGCAAGATGCTGATGCCGGGGCGCGCCGCGGTATTCCTGATCGCGACGATGGCGCTCGGACCCGGCCTGCTGGTGAACGTGGTGCTGAAGGAAAACTGGAACCGGCCACGCCCGATCGACGTGCGCCAGTTCGGCGGCGTTGAGACATTCGTGCCGTGGTGGGACCCGCGCGGCGACTGCGGCAGCAACTGTTCCTTCGTGTCTGGCGACGTCTCCGGCGCGTTCTGGACGCTGGCGCCGGCGGCGCTGGCGCCGCCGCAGTGGCGGGCAGCCGCCTATGGCGCCGCGCTGGCGCTGGGAACCGCCATGTCGGTGTTCCGCGTGATGGCCGGCGGACATTTCGTCAGCGACACGATCTTCGCCGGCGTCTTCACGTTCCTGATCATCTGGCTCGCCTACGCCCTGATCTACCGCTGGCCGCGCACGCGGCTGACCGACCGGGCGGTGGAGCGGGCCATTGAAACCGCCGGCGGACTTCGTTATAAATTAAACAAACGACTGTTTGCCGACAAGGCGAGAAACCAGAACACCCCGGAAGGACGCTCCCAGTGAGTTTACTGAGCCTCAAGCCCCTTTACGCCGCCGTTGCCGCCGCGACCCTCGCCTTGATGCCTGGCGCCGCCCAGGCTGCATGGCCCGAGCGCACCATCACCCTGGTCGTCCCGTTTGCGCCGGGTGGCCCGACCGACATCATCGCCCGCATCCTGGCCGACTCGCTGACCGCTTCGCTCAAGCAGTCGGTGATCGTGGAAAACCGCGCCGGCGCCGCCGGCAACATCGGCATGGGCATGGTGGCCCGCGCCGCGCCGGACGGTTACACCTTGCTGCTGGCGTCGACGTCGATCGCGGTCAATACCGCGCTGTTCAAGAGCCTGCCCTACGACCCCTTCAAGGATTTTGCGCCGATTTCCGAACTGGTCAATTCGCCGAACATTCTCGTCGTCAACGCCAAGTCGGACATCATGACGGTGGCCGATCTGGTCAAGCGCGCCAAGGCCGCGCCCGGCACCTTCAACTATTCGTCGCCCGGTGCCGGCACCAAGTCGCATCTCACCGGCGAAGAGCTGAAGCAGCGCGGCGATTTCGAAATGGCGCATATTCCATATCGCGGCGCCGGTCCGGCGGCGGCGGCAATTCTGGAAGGATCCGTGCAGCTCGGTTCGGTTGCGCTGCCGGCAGCGGAGCCGATGGTCAAGTCGGGCCAGCTCCGGGCGCTTGCGGTCACCGGCGCCAAGCGCTGGTTCTCGATGCCGGAAGTTCCGACCATGATCGAGGCCGGTTTCCCGGGCTTCGTGTCGGACACCTTCTCGGCGTTGCTGGCCCCGGCCGGTACGCCGAAGGAGATCATCGCGCTGCTGGCCAAGCACAGCCGTGACGCGCTCGCCACCGAGAAGGCGCGCGAGCAGGCCCGGGCTGCCGGCTTCGAAGTCGTCGCCGGCACGCCGGAAGAGCTGACCGCGAAGATGGAGAAGGAAATCCCGGCGGTGAAAGCCCTGGTCGAGCGCGCCGGCATCAAGCCGCAATAAATCTCTTCGCGCAGAACGGATAAAAAACGCCGGGCCCTGGGCCCGGCGTTTTCGTTTCTGCGGCAGCGGCGCGAGAGCTTACCGCGCCGCGCGCTTGTCCTTGCCCGGCTTGCTGCCGGTCGTGCCGGGCGCCGGCGCGTCAGCCTGCCGGCCGCTCTCGCCTGCATCGAGCTTCTCGGCGAACAGGGCGATGGTCTTGGCGTAGACCTCGGCCTTGTTCCATTCCCTGATCGCGGCGAAGTTCGGTTGCCCCGGGCCCCAGCCCTGGCCGCGCTGCCAGCCGTGGCCTTTCAGATAATTGGCGGTCGAGGCGAGCACATCCGGCACCGTCTTGACCAGATCGCGGCGGCCGTCGCCGTCGAAGTCGACCGCGTATTTGTCGTAGGACGACGGCAGGAACTGGGTCTGGCCGATTTCGCCGGCCCATTCGCCGATCATCTGCGCCGGAGTCATGTCGCCGCGATCGATGATGCGCAGCGCCGCGAACAGCTCGCCGTGGAAGCGCTCGCTGCGGCGGCAGTCGAAGGCCAGCGTTGCCACCGAGCGTACGATCGAACGCTTGCCGTGGACGATGCCATAATCGGTCTCCAGACCCCAGATCGCCACGACGACCGCGCCCGGTACGCCGTATTGCTGCTCAATGCGCTTCAGCGTCGCGGCGTGTGTTTGCAGCATCCGGGCGCCCTTGGCCAGACGGTCGCGCGAGATCATGCGGCCGGAAAACTGCTCGAAGGTCTGCTTGAACACGTGCTGGCGCCGGTCGGCGGCGAGCACAGCGTCGTCGATGGTCAGGCCGTCGAGCGCGGCGATCGTCTTGCGCGAAATGCCCTTGGCGGCGGCTTCCTTGCGGATGTCGGCCATGAAAGCATCGAAGCCGCCTTTGTGTTCGCATTGCGCGGCGAAAGCCGGCGCGCTTGAAACAAGCACGGCGCCGGCGATCGCGGCGGCGATAGCAGCGTTAAACTTTGACATTGATGTAGCCCCACTGTTCGGTCCCGGGCCAGAATTATCGCAACGCCCCCTGACTGCCAGCGTCATCGCGGGGTAAGCTTAATCCACATGGTTACGGGGCGATCACGCGATCGGTCCGCGCACTGCTAGAGTTCATCCGATTCGTGTCAGGAGGGTCCGTTGGCAGAGCAATCAGGCGCAGGCGTCAAGCGGGTGTTGCAGTTCAAGGTCCGGGCGCTGGGCGATGCCGGGCCGGTGCTGGCGCTGACCCGCAGCGCCGCGCCGTTCTACCGCTCGCTCGGCGGCGGCGGTTTCCGCGTGCTGCAAAATGTCGATGACCCGGCCCAGTTGCTGGTCGAGATCGAGTACGAGGCTCACGCCGCGCTCGAACTCAACCGTCACAAGGTGGCCAGCGACCCGATGGTGCGTGCCTTCCTCCAGGGCTGGCGCACCATGCTAGCCGGCAGCGCCGACGTCGATGTCTACGAGGACGTGACGGGGTAGTCCTGACTTGACCCCGTCCTTGCGGTAGGGGATGCAGGCGCGGTCAGAATGACCGACAGGGCCCGGGAGCCGGGCGGCACAGGGGGCGGCACCGCCGCAAAGTCCGATATGGCCGATGCCAAGTCCAGGAATGTCACCAAGAACGTGAAAAAGGTCGTGCTCGCCTATTCCGGCGGGCTGGATACCTCGATCATCCTGAAATGGCTGCAGACCACCTATGGCTGCGAGGTGGTGACCTTCACCGCCGATCTCGGCCAGGGCGAGGAGCTGGAGCCGGCGCGGCAGAAGGCGCTGCGCGCCGGCATCAAGCCGGACAACATCTTCATCGAGGACCTGCGCGAGGAATTCGTCCGAGACTTCGTGTTTCCGATGTTCCGCGCCAACACCGTCTATGAGGGCCAGTATCTGCTCGGCACCTCGATCGCGCGGCCGCTGATTGCCAAGAAGCAGATCGAGATCGCCCGCAAGGTCGGCGCCGACGCGGTCTGTCACGGCGCCACCGGCAAGGGCAACGACCAGGTACGTTTCGAGCTCGGCTACTACGCGCTGGAGCCCGGCATCAAGATCATCGCGCCGTGGCGCGAATGGGAATTCAAGGGGCGCGAGGATCTGCTCGACTTCGCCCGCGCCCACCAGATCACCATCGCCAAGGACAAGGAAGGCGAAGCGCCGTTCTCGGTCGATGCCAACCTGCTGCACTCGTCCTCCGAAGGCAAAGTGCTCGAGGATCCCGCCAAGGAAGCCCCCGCCATCGTCTACCAGCGCACCATCTCGCCGATGGAGGCTCCTGATCAGCCGACCGAGATCCGCATCGGCTTCGCCAAGGGCGACGCGATCAGCATCGATGGCGAAAAGCTCTCGCCGGCGACGCTGCTGGCGAAGTTGAACAAACTTGGCCACGACAACGGCATCGGCCGTCTCGATCTGGTCGAAAACCGCTTTGTCGGCATGAAGTCGCGCGGCGTCTACGAGACGCCCGGCGGCACCATTCTCCTGGCGGCGCACCGTGCCATCGAGTCGATCACGCTCGACCGTGGCGCCGGCCATCTCAAGGACGAGCTGATGCCGCGCTATGCCGAGCTGATCTATAACGGCTTCTGGTTCGCGCCGGAGCGCGAGATGCTGCAGGCGTTGATCGACAAGTCCCAGGAGATGGTTGAGGGTGAGGTGCGGCTCAAACTGTACAAGGGCAACGTCATCGTCACCGGCCGCGAAAGCCCGGCCTCGCTCTACTCGCCGACGCTGGTGACGTTCGAGGACGACAAGGGCGCCTACGACCAGAAGGATGCCGAGGGGTTCATCAAGCTCAACGCGTTGCGGCTGCGCACGCTCGGGCAAAGGAAGCGTCAGACCAAGTCATGATGCTGCGGTTGTGCCGCCGCCGGACGGGACCGGAGGGCGTCGCGCGTGAGAGGAGTGCTTCCATGCAGAAAGTGACGCGTTGCGCGACCATGTTTGCCGCGCTGGCGCTCGGCGCCTGCGCGGGCGGCCAGAGCTCGGACGAGCCCGATCCCAACATTTTCCCGACCCGATACAGGGAAGAGATTGTCTTGGCGCTGAGCAATACGCTGGACGATGCGACCAACATCCGCGACACCGGCATTACCGAGCCCGCGCTGCGCACGGTCGGCCGGGAGCAGCGTTATGCGGTGTGCGTGCGGTACAATCCGCGCGACCAGGGCCGCCGGTACACCGGCGTCACGACGAGCATCGCCTATTTCTTTGCCGGCCGGCTGAATCAGATTGTGGCGGCCACCGAGCAATGCAGCAATGCGGATTTCAAGCCGTTCCCCGAGCTTCAGAACATCTGCCACGCCGCCCGGTGCAACTAGCCGGCGTCCCCGCAGGTCCGCATCTCGTCAATCGGCATTGTTGAACGTCACCTCGCCCGGGCCGGCGCTGGCGTGGCTCACCTTCAACTCCGGTGCCAGCGGGATCTGACGGCGCCGCTTGTCGGCGATTTCCTCGGCAACTTTCTGCATGAAGATAAATCGCTCGGGCGTGGTCGGGTGGGTGCTGCCGAGCCGGATGCTGGCCGGGCTTTCCAGCGCCAGCGCCCGCCACACATTCTCGGCGCCGGCGATGTCGTAGCCGGCGCGCGCGGCATAATAGGCGCCGACATAGTCGGCCTCCCGTTCGAAGCCGAGGCTGAAGGCCATCAGCCCGGTGCGTTGCAGATGCCGGGTGAAGGTGCCGCCGGTATTGATAGAGCCCAGCATCAGCCCGCCATCGGCCACGGCGCCGACCGCGGTGCCGACCAGCATGTTCTGCATCTTCTTCCGGTAGTGGCCCATGGTGACATGCGCCAGTTCATGGCCGATGACGACGGCGAGGTCCGCGTCGGCCGGCGTCAGGCGGAGCATGCCGGAGTGGATGACGATGCGCCGGAAATCGGTGAAGGCATTGGGCGTGGGGTTGATTTCGAGCTGGAATGGGATGGCGCAGCCGATCACCGGCCGGATCGTGCGGGTCAGAAACTGACGGTCGCGCCAGAATCTGACCTCGATCGGCGCCACGCCGTTCGTCTTCAGCCAGTCGGCGATCCAGCCGCGCGGCCGCGCCACCGGCATGAGTTCGCCGTTGAAGGCCACCAGCTCGTCGCCGACAGCGATGCCGGCCTCGGCGGCCGGCGACCCCTCGACAACTGAAATCACCGTTGGCCGCGCCCAGCTCAGGTCGAGCGCTTCGGACGAGAACGACCGCATGCGCTGCGGCAGGCTTTGCGGTGACACCGCCAGCAGGCCAATCTGGGCCGCGACGGCTTCGCCGCAGTCATCGCGATTGGCGGTGCGGATGCGGAAGGCGACGCGATCGACGCGGTGAAGTTGCGCGTAATAATCGCGAAGTTGCGCGATTTCCTGGCGCCGCTTTTCGACGGCGACGTCTTCGGGTGACAGCGACGGCAGGCTGCTGTCGGGCCCCGCGCAGCCCGTCAATGCCAACGCCATCACGCTCGACAAGAAACGCGAACGCACGCCACCCCCCCCCACCGGGGTCAGCATGCGTCAGCTCCATTCCACGATCAAGCCAAGGTTGCGTCAGGCATCGATACAACCTCTGCGGACCCGGCGCTGCCGGACGCGCAACTACATGGAAACTTTGCGATTTTCGCCCAATTCAGGCCGGCTTCCGGTGGCGGCGGCGGTCAGCATCTTGATCATGGCCACGACCTTGCCCGGACCATCCCAATACTCCGCCTCGATCGGCGTCACTTTGAGAACGCGGATGTTCGGATTGTCGGGCGTATCCCACCAGGCCTTGGCGGTGGGCTCCCACAATTCCTTGATCTTGGCGCGGTCGTTGGACACGACGGCATTGCCGGACAGCGACACGTAGTTGTGCGCGTCACTGTCGGAGAAGGACAGATTGAGCTTGGGGTACTTCGCTATCTCGTCATCGGCGTGATGACGGACGTCGGCGAGGAAATAGATCGCGTTCTGCTCGCGGCGCGTGCGTGCATCCATGGGACGGGAATGCAGATTGGTGCCGTCCCACGTCGTCAGCATGCAGATGGGAATTTTCTTCATCAGGTCCCAGACCCGATCGGTGTCCTTGTCCGCCATGGAACGCCTCACGTTTTGTGTGCCGGATTGCCGGCGACAACGTGAGGTGGGAGCTAATGTTCCGGCACGGAGACGTGACAGCGAGTTCCGCTTCAGCGCACCGACTTAAAGCTGCCGGTCGACCAGCGCCTTTTTCAGCGTGGCGATTTCCTTGGCCGGGTTAAGACCCTTCGGACAGGCCTTGGAGCAGTTCATGATGGTGTGGCAGCGATAGAGACGGAACGGATCCTCGAGATTGTCGAGGCGTTCGCCGGTCGCTTCGTCGCGCGAGTCCTGAACCCAGCGGTTGGCCTGCAGCAGGGCAGCCGGACCGAGGTAACGGTCCGAGTTCCACCAGTAGCTCGGGCACGAGGTCGAGCAGCAGGCGCACAGGATGCACTCGTACATGCCGTCGAGCTTGGCGCGGTCGGTGTGGCTCTGCTTCCACTCCTTCTCGGGCGTCGCGGTGGTGGTGTGCAGCCACGGCTCAATCGAGGCGTACTGCGCGTAGAAATTCTTCAGGTCCGGCACCAGGTCCTTCACCACCGGCTGATGCGGCAGCGGATAGATCTTCACCGGGTCCTTGTTGTCGTCGATCGCCTTGGTGCAAGCCAGCGTGTTGGTGCCGTCGATGTTCATGGCGCAGGAGCCGCACACGCCCTCGCGGCAGGAGCGGCGGAAGGCCAGCGTCGGATCGATGTTGTTCTTGATCCAGATCAGCGCGTCGAGAACCATCGGGCCGCAGTCGTCGCGATCGACGTAATAGGTGTCGATGCTCGGGTTGGCGTTGCCGTCGGGATTCCAGCGATAGACCTTGAATTCGGTCAGGTGCGTGGACTTCGGCGCCCGCGGCCAGGTCTTGCCCTCGGTGACTTTGGAATTCTTCGGCAGCGTGAGTTCGACCATGTCGATGATCCTGGTTTCTTTTCCCGGGTGCATTGCATCGCGAAAGCGATGCGGCGCAGACCCGGGATCGTTACGGCCCCCGATTGGCGGTGCATCACTGCGTGCTGCACCGCGTCCGGGGAAAGCAGCTAATAAACGCGCGCCTTCGGTTCGATGTAGGCGATCTCGTTGGTCAGCGTGTAATTGTGCACCGGCCGGTAATCGAGCGTCACGCCGCCGCTGTCGTCCATCCACGCCAGCGTGTGCTTCATCCAGTTATTGTCGTCGCGATCCGGATAGTCCTCGCGGGCGTGGCCGCCGCGGCTCTCGGTGCGGTTGCGCGCCGAGTCCATGGTGACGACGGCCTGGCCGATGAGATTGTCGAGCTCCATCGTCTCGATCAGGTCGGAATTCCAGATCAGCGACCGGTCCGTCACGCGCAGGTCGGGCATGCCGGCATAGACGTCGTGAATGAGCTTGTGGCCTTCGTCGAGCACTTCGCCGGTGCGGAACACCGCGCAGTTGTTCTGCATCACGCGCTGCATCTTGAGGCGCAGCTCGGCGGTCGGCGTGCCACCGGAGGCGTGGCGGAATTTGTCCAGCCGCGCCAGCGCCAGATCGGCGGAATCCTTCGGCAACTCGGGCTGCTTTTCGCCGGGGGTGAGAATTTCGGCACAGCGCAACGCCGCTGCGCGGCCAAACACCACCAGGTCGATCAGCGAGTTGGAGCCGAGGCGGTTGGCGCCGTGCACCGAGACGCAGCCGGCTTCACCGAGCGCCATCAGGCCGGGGACGACGGTGTCCGGATCGCCGTTCTTCAGGGTGACCGCTTCGCCATGATAGTTCGTGGCGATCCCGCCCATGTTGTAGTGCACGGTCGGCAGCACCGGGATCGGCTCGCGGGTGACATCGACGCCGGCGAAGATGCGCGCGGTCTCGCTGATGCCGGGCAGGCGCTCGGCCAGCACCTTGGGATCGAGATGATCGAGGTGCAGGAAGATGTGGTCCTTGTCCTTGCCAACGCCGCGGCCTTCGCGGATTTCCATGGTCATCGAACGCGACACCACGTCGCGCGAGGCTAGGTCCTTGGCCGACGGCGCGTAACGCTCCATGAAGCGCTCGCCTTCGGAGTTGGTCAGGTAGCCGCCTTCGCCGCGCGAACCTTCGGTGATCAGGCAGCCGGCCGGATAGATGCCGGTCGGATGGAATTGCACGAACTCCATGTCCTGCAGCGGCAGGCCGGCGCGCAACACCATGCCGCCGCCGTCGCCGGTGCAGATATGCGCCGAGGTGCAGGAGAAATAGGCGCGGCCATAACCGCCGGTCGCCAGGATGGTCATGTTGCCGGCGAAGCGGTGCAGCGTGCCGTCGTCCATGTTCAGGGCGATCACGCCGCGGCAGCGGCCGGCATCGTCCATGATCAGGTCGATGGCGAAGTATTCGATGAAGAACTCGGCGTTATGCTTCAGCGCCTGGCCGTACATGGTGTGCAGCATGGCGTGACCGGTGCGGTCGGCGGCGGCGCAGGTGCGCTGCGCGGTACCCTTGCCGTAATGCGTGGTCATGCCACCGAACGGGCGCTGGTAGATGCGGCCGTCTTCCTCGCGACGCGAGAATGGCAGGCCCCAGTGCTCCAGTTCGTAGACGGCGGCCGGCGCGTTGCGGCACAGGTATTCGATCGAGTCCTGGTCGCCGAGCCAGTCGGCGCCCTTGACGGTGTCGTACATGTGCCAGCGCCAGTCGTCCTCGCTCATGTTGCCGAGCGCGGCGGCGATGCCGCCCTGCGCCGCGACGGTGTGGGAGCGGGTCGGGAACACCTTGGTGATGCATGCGGTACGCAGCCCCGCTTCCGAGCAGCCGACCACCGCGCGCAGGCCCGAGCCGCCGGCGCCGACCACCACCACGTCATAGGTGTGGTCCTCGATCGGATAGGCCCTGCCGTTGACCGCCGGGCCGCCGTTGAACTTACCATTGCTTGCCATGACTCAGACCCCGAACGACAGCTTGAGAATGGCGAAGGCGGACGCAAGGCCGACGACAGACACGAAGAACGTATTCGACATCAGCGCGAGGAATTTCCATTTATCCTCGTGCACGTAGTCGAGGATGATTTCCTGCATGCCGAGCCACATGTGATACGCGGTGTTGATGATAAACAGCAGCATCAGGATCGCGATCAGCGGCGATCCGAGGATCTGCACGGCCGCTGCATGACTGCGGCCCAGCAATGAAATGACGATGACGATCAGCGCCACCGTGAGCAGCACGCCCGCCACCGACGTGACGCGCTGATGCCAGAAATGGCCGGTGCCGGAGCGGGCGGCGCCGAGGCCGCGGACGCGGCGCAGCGGCGTGCGGAACATCGGTTCGGTCATCGCGGGCCTCCCATGGCCAGATAGCCGACGACCCAGAGCGCCACCGTGAGCCCGATCGACCCGACCAGCGTCGCGACCGTCATCCATTCGCGGTCGGCCGGATCGAAGCCGTGGAGCGTGTCCCAAACGAGATGGCGGATACCGCCGAGCATGTGATGGAGCAACGCCCAGGTGTAGCCGAACAGGATCAGCTGCCCGATCAGGCTGCCCATGAACCATTCGACATTGGCGTAGGCATTGGGGCCGGAGGCCGCCGCGATCAGCCACCAGGCCAGCAGCAGCATGCCGAAATAGAGCGCCGAGCCCGTGATGCGGTGGACGATGGACATCACCATCGTCAGCATTGGGCGATAAATTTGCAGGTGGGGGGAGATGGGGCGGGGGCGCCTGGCGCCCGAACTCGTTCTCGCCTCGTAGTCGGCCATCGTCGTTTCTCCCTGCGTCGCCGTAACCCTGTCGGCAGCGCGGCCGGTTGGTAGCCAAACTCCGCAGATACCGCAACGCACCCGGGGCGCGAGGAACTGCGAAATTCAAACTTTGCCAATTCTAACTTCTTGGATTACGAACAAAGCCGTATAGAACTGCTTATGCAATATGTGTTTTGCGTAGTCAGCCTTCGTCAAATAAGAAGGTTCCCGTTTTATGCGTTATGACCTGACCGATCTCAATCTGTTTCGCCATATCGTAGAAGCGGGCAGCATCACCCACGGCGCGGCCCGGTCGAACCTGGCGCTGGCCGCGGCCTCGACCCGCATTCGCAAGATGGAACTCTCGTTCGGCACCGAGCTGCTGGTGCGGGGCCGTCAGGGCGTGGTCCCTACCCAGGCCGGCCGGACCCTGCTGGCCCATGCCCGCTCGATCCTGGCGCAGAGCGAGCGCCTGCAGGAGGACCTGACCCCCTATGCGCGCGGATTGGCCGGGCAGGTGCGGGTGCTGTCCAACACCAATGCGCTGACCGAGTTCCTGCCCGAGACGCTGAGTTCGTTCCTGATGGCCTTCCCCGACATCAGCGTCGATCTGGAGGAGCGGCTGTCGGACGAAATCGTCGGACTGATCGCTGAAGGCACCGGCGACATCGGCATCGTCGCCGGCACCGTCGACAATGGCGGCTTGCACACGTTTCCGTTCCGCAGCGACCGCTTCGTGCTGGTGGTGGCGAAGGGCCATCCGCTGGCCAGCCGGCCGCGCATCGGCTTTGCCGAGGTGCTGGACTACGACATGGTCGGGCTCGACCGCGCCAGCGCGATCCAGCGCTTTCTCGCCGACAAGGCCAACCGGATCGGCCGGCCGCTGCGGCTTCGCGTGCAGCTGCGCTCGTTCGATGCGATCTGCCGGCTGGTCGAGTGCAATGTCGGCGTGGGGATAGTGCCCGAGACCACGGTGAGCCGCGCCGCGCGCAACATGGCGATCAGCGCCATCCGCCTCACCGACTCGTGGGCGCCCCGCGAGCTGACCATCTGCGTCCGCGATCTGGAGGCGCTGCCGCCCTATGCACGGCAGCTGGTGGATCATCTGCGCGCGAGCGCGTAGCAACACCTTCCGCTCATTCCCGCGCAAGCGGGAATCCAGTTCTGTCCTAAATTTGGGGGCTGTACTTGCGGCAAATCCTAGACCCCCGCTTCCGCGGGGGTGAGCGGAGCCAAGAATGGGCTCTCCGGCGCAGCACCTACTTCGGCATCAGCACCCAGTAATCCAGCTCAAGGATCACCGCCGGGTCGTAGTCGCTGCCCGTCTTATAGGGGAAGTCCGTGCACGGCTTGTCCTTGGTGGCGACGGTGCGCAGGCGCAGCGCACCGACATCGCTGCGGCCGTGCAGAGTGGCGGCTTCGAGCACCTCGCTCCAGGCGAACACCGTGAGCCCGGCAAACAGCGGCGACACGTGACGCCCGCCATTGATGGCGGCGATGTGGAAGGCGTTGCCAAGGCCGTTGAACGACAGCGCCCGCGCCAGCGAGATCGGGTGCCCGCCATAGATCAGCCGCTTGCCGAACCGGCTTTTGCTTTCGGTGAAGTGGTCGAAGTGGATGCGCGCGGTGTTCTGGTAAAGCCGCGTCGCAATCATGTGCTCGGCGTCTTCCACCGTAATGCCGGCGACATGGTCGATCTTCTCGCCGACGCTGTAGTCGCCGAAGCGATGCGGGCTGCCGGCCAGCACATCGTCGTAAGCCCCGTTGTTGACGATCGGGCAGCCGTCGCCGAGCAGATCGACTTCCACGGCTTCGGGCAGTTCGGGCACAACCTCGTCCGGCGCCGGCGCGCTCTCGTCGCGCTTGCGCACCATCACCCAACGCACAAACTCCAGCACCGCGGTACCGCTCTCGTCGAAGCCGCGCGAGCGCACATAAACGATGCCGGTCTTCTTGTTTGAATTCTCTTTCAGCCCGATCACTTCCGACGTCGCGCTCAGCGTCGCGCCCGGATAGACCGGCTTGAGGAAGCGGCAGTCGGCGTAGCCGAGATTGGCGACGGCGTTGAGCGAGATGTCCGGCACGGTTTTGCCGAACACGATATGAAACACGAGAAGGTCATCGACCGGCGCCTGGCGGTAGCCGATTGCCTGCGCAAAATTGTCCGATGATTGCACGGCAAAGCGCGATCCGAACAGCCCGTTGTACAGCGCGACGTCGCCGGTGGTGACGGTGCGCGGGGTCGCGTGGCGGATCTGCTGACCGAGGCGGAAATCCTCGAAGAAATTATTGGTCGTCGTCTTGGCGTTTGACGGCTCGCTCACGCTTGTACTCCTTCGGCAAGGCGCTCCGGCGCCGCATTCTCACAAACCCGTGAGACAAATGCCAGCGCCGGTCAACGGGAAACTGAACATGACGTGTTTGCGACAAGTGCTACCGATCGATGCGTCGATAAACCTCGGGAGGATATACGATGACGAAGAGTGTTCTGTTTTCCGCGCTGATCGCCGCCGGAGTCGCTGTTGCGCCGGCCGTTATTGCTCAAGACGCCATGAAGAAGGACAGCATGGCAAAGGACTCGATGAAGAAGGACACGATGAGCAAGGATTCGATGTCGAAGGACTCGATGTCCAAAGGCGACGCCAAGAAGAAGGACGGCATGGCCAAGGACAACATGAAGAAATAGCCGGTTCGCGTTGCGGCCGGACCTGCATCCGTGGGCCCGGCCGCACCGTATAGTGGGTATGCGGCGCGCCGGACCGGCGCGGCCGTCCCTCGATAGCAAAGGCGTGTTGCCATGACCGCCGAAACCGCCGCCGACACCGTCGCCGAACGGCCGTCGCACCCCGTCATTCACCCCGGCTGGCTGCGCCTCTGCCACTGGATCAATGCTGTGGCGATGCTGGTGATGATCGCCTCCGGCTGGCAGATCTATAACGCCGCGCCGCTGTTCGGCTTCACGTTTCCCGGCAGCGTCACGCTGGGCGGCTGGCTGGCCGGCGGCCTGCTCTGGCATTTCGCCGCGATGTGGGTGCTGGCGATCAACGGGCTGGTCTATCTGGCGCTTGGCTTCGCCACCGGCCGTTTCCAAGCCAGGCTGTGGCCGATCGCGCCCGCGGCCGTGTTTTCTGACGTCAAAGCCGCGCTGACTTTCCGGCTCAATCACGCCGACCTGTCGCGCTACAACGCCGTGCAGAAGCTGCTGTACACCGGCGTCATCATCAGCGGTATCGTGATCGTGCTATCGGGACTGGCGATGTGGAAGCCGGTGCAGCTTCAGGAACTGACCGCGGTGTTCGGCGGCTATGAGTGGGTGCGCTACGTGCACTTCTTTGCGATGGCAGCCATCGTCGGCTTTCTGGTCGTGCACGTGACGTTGGCGCTGCTGGTGCCGAAGAGCCTGCGCGCCATGGTCACGGGGAGATAGCCAATGCGTCGCCTGCGCAACCTGATTCCCGGCGTCGATTCCGACCTGTTGATGCGGGACGCGGCCAGGGCGATGCCCGATCCGGCGCGGCGCGGTTTTCTGCGCGGTGCGGCCAGTCTCGGCGCGCTGACATTTCTCACCGGCTGCGACATTATCGATGGCAATTCCGCCGAGGCCGTGCTGCGCAAGATTTCCGAATTCAACGACGGCGCCCAGGCGCTGCTGTTCCGGCGCGGCGC
Organism: Pseudolabrys sp.; assembly: GCA_022843325.1. Lineage (GTDB taxonomy): Bacteria > Pseudomonadota > Alphaproteobacteria > Rhizobiales > Xanthobacteraceae > Pseudolabrys. Next base: position 56,434 of record JALHNV010000002.1, read on the forward strand.
GCTGGCGCCGGAATATCCGGCGAGCGCCGTCACCCGGCCGTTTCCGTTCAACGCCTATTACGCTCTGAGCGAAGCGCCGGTGCTCGATGGCAGCCTGTACCGGTTCGAAGTCGGTGGGCTGGTCGACAACAAGAAGCCGTGGACCCTCGATGAACTGCATGCGCTGCCGCAGGTGTCGCAGATCACGCGGCTGATCTGCGTCGAGGGCTGGAGCGCGATCGGCTCGTGGCAGGGGGCACGGCTGTCGGACTTCCTCGCCCGCGTCGGCGCCGATACCCGCGCCAAATACGTCTGGTTCAGATGCGCCGAGGGCTACAGCAACACCATCGACATGGCGACCGCGCTGCATCCGCAGACCCAGATGGCGTTTCGGTTCGACAACGAAATCCTGCCGCGCGCCTATGGCTTCCCGATGAAAATCCGCATGCCGACCAAGCTCGGCTTCAAGAACCCGAAATACGTGGTGGCGATGGAAGTCACCAACACCGACAAAGGCGGCTACTGGGAGGACCAGGGCTACAACTGGTTCAGCGGATTATGACGACGCCGGCTTCTTCTCCTTTGGCGGGCGGTCGTTTTCGGTGATCAGCCGGGCGCCGCGCTGGTAGGTGAGGTAGCTCCAGAACCAGGTGAGGGCGACGTTGAAGCGGTTGCGCGCCCCGATCAGAAAATAGATGTGCGCCAGGCTCCAGAACAGCCAGCCGATCCGGCCGGTCAGGCGCAGGCGGCCAAACTGCACCACGGCGGCGCGGCGGCTGATGGTGGCGAGGTCGCCGCGATGCCGGTAGCGGAACGGCGTATCGGCCGGACGGCCGGCCACGCGCGCCGCGATCACCTCACCGACGTAATGGCCCATCTGCTTGGCGGCCGGCGCGATGCCAGGCACCGGCTTGCCGTCGCTTTGCGTGACCGAGGCGGTGTCGCCGATGACGAATACATTCGCATGCCCGGGCACCGACAGATCGGGCGCGACTTTGACGCGCCCTGCGCGGTCGGCCTCGGCGTCGAGCCAGGTTGCCGCCGGCGAGGCTTTCACCCCGGCGGCCCAGATGATGTTCCAGGCGTCGATGCGCCCGGCTTTGGTGTCGACGCCGTGATCGTCACAGCCGGTCACCGCGGTGTCCGTCATCACCTCGACGCCGGCCTCCTCCAGCGCCTTGCGCACATAGTCGGACACTTCGGGCGGAAAAGCGGGCAGCACGCGCGGCCCGGCCTCCACCAGGATGATGCGGGCCATGCGCGGGTCAATGCGGCGGAAGTCGGTCGCCAGCGTCTTGCGGGCGATGTCGGCGATGGCGCCAGCCATCTCGATGCCGGTAGCGCCGCCGCCGATAATGACGAAAGTCAGCCGCCGGCCCCGATCGCCTGTGTCGGCCAGCGTCTCGGCCCGCTCGAAGGCGACCAGAATGCTGCGGCGTATGCGGGTGGCGTCGTCGATGGTCTTGAGGCCCGACGCCACCGCGGCCCATTCGTCATGGCCGAAATAGGAATGCATCGCGCCGGTGGCGAGCACCAGGTAGTCGTAGGGGACAGCGCCGGACTCCGTGAGCACCTTTTGCCCCGCGGTATCGACGCCGCGCACCGGCTCCATAAGCACCGTGGCGTTATGCTGCTCGCGCAGGATGTGACGAATCGGCCAGGCGACGTCGGCCGGCGACAGCGCCGCCGTCGCCACCTGGTACAGCAAGGGCTGGAAGCAGTGATGGTTCTGCCGGTCGATCACGGTGATGTCGGCCGCGGCGTTGCGAAGCGCCACCGCCGCCTCAAGACCGCCGAAGCCGGCACCGACGATCACCACTTTCGGCCGGTGCGGCTGATCCGGGTTCATGCCTGATATCCCTGCGTTGCGGCCAGGTGGCAAGTCAGTTGCCAAGCCGAGGCCGAGCCATTAGCACTGCCGCTCATCGCAAAAGTCGATAGAACGGCGAGGCAACGTCCATGGCAACCCACAATCTCCTGCTGCTCCCCGGTGACGGCATCGGCCCCGAAGTGATGGGCGAAGTGAAGCGTGTCGTCGACTTCTTCAACAAACGGGGTCCCGACAAGTTCACCACCGAGGACGCTTTGGTGGGCGGCAGCTGCTACGACGCGCACGGCGTCTCCATCACGGATGCCACGATGGACAAGGCGAAATCGGCCGCTGCGGTGATCTTCGGTGCGGTCGGGGGACCGAAGTGGGACAAAGTGCCCTATGAGGCCCGCCCCGAGGCGGGCCTGCTGCGGCTGCGCAAGGATCTCGCGCTCTATGCCAACCTGCGCCCGGCGGTGACCTATCCGGCGCTGGCCGAGGCCTCCTCGCTGAAGCGCGAGCTGGTCGAAGGCCTCGACATCATGATTTTGCGCGAGCTGACCGGCGGCGTCTATTTCGGCGAGCCGAAGACCATCACCGATCTCGGCAACGGCCAGAAGCGCGCCGTCGATACCCAGGTCTATGACACCTACGAGATCGAGCGGATCGGCCGCGTCGCCTTCGAGCTGGCGCGCAAGCGCAAGAACAAAGTCACCTCGATGGAAAAACGCAACGTCATGAAATCGGGCCTGCTGTGGAACGAAGTCATCACGGCGCTGCACGCGCGCGAGTTCAAGGACGTCGAGCTGGAGCATCAGCTCGCCGATTCCGGCGGCATGCAACTGGTGCGCAACCCGAAGCAGTTCGACGTCATCGTCACCGACAACCTGTTCGGCGACATGCTGTCGGACATCGCCGCGATGCTGACCGGCTCGCTCGGCATGCTGGCCTCGGCCTCGCTCGGTGAGGTCGATCCCAAGACCAAGCGCCGCAAGGCACTGTACGAGCCGGTGCACGGATCGGCGCCCGACATCGCCGGCAAGGGAATCGCCAACCCGATCGCCATGATCGCGTCGTTCGGCATGGCGCTGCGCTATTCGTTCGACATGGGCAAGGAAGCCGACATGATCGACAAGGCCATCGCCGCCACGCTCGACAAGGGTCTGCGCACCGCCGACATTGCCGGGCCGGGTGCAAAGTCCGTCGGCACCGCCGAGATGGGCTCGGCCATCATTGCCGAACTGGAAGCGCTGGCCTGACGCCGACGCGCTCGCCTTCAAACAAAAAACGCGGCCCGGTGGGCCGCGTTTTGCATTCCGAGCCTGCCTGAGCGGAAACTAGAAACCGATCCACGGATTGTTGCGGCCCGGCAGCGTCCACATGTCCGGCAGCGACGTCTGATTGCCGCCGAATACGGTGTTATTGAGCACGTTGCTGGCCGAGTAATTCGACGGATAGGCGTATTTGTGGTCGCTGTTCTCGCCCGGGAAAACTTCGGTGCCGGGATCGAGGTAGGAACGGCGCTGCACGATGATCCGGGTGCGGGCGCGGCCGTCTTCGCCGCGGGTAGTGACAACCGTGCGTCCGCGCGCGTCATACACGATGGCGCTGTTGCGCTGCTGCCGGGACTGCGCTTCGGCGACCGGCGCGGCCAGCAGGGTGGCGGTGGCAGCGACGGCAAAGGCGCCGGCAACGACTTTCAAGAGCATGTGATCCTCAACCGGTTCATGGTGCGATTCAGTGTAGCGGTCTTCGCGCCGGGACAACAGACCTATTCAGCCACATGCCCGGGAGGCATTCAGAAAACGCCAACCGGCCGGGTTCGTTCCAGCCCGTTGCTTTTGCCGCACCGCGAACCGATAGTCGGGGCATCGCGACCGCACAGCCACCGGGACATGGCCCATGGCGCTCGACACCCACGCCGCTCTGCCGGCGCTGCTGCCGCGTCTGGTGGCGTTCGCCCGCACCATCGTCAACGACGCCGACGCCGCCCGCGACCTGGTGCAAGAGGCGGTGGCCCGCGCGCTCGGCGCCGGCCGTATCCCGGCCGATGCACCGGCCTACCGCGCATGGATGTTCAAGATCGTCCGCAACGCCGCGCTTGACGAATTGCGGCGGCGGCGTCCCGAACCGGCCGAGCCGGCGCCGGCGGTCGACCTCTGGCGCTTCGACAGCGCCGCCATCGCCAAAATCACCGTCGAGCAGGGCATGGCGTCGCTGCCGCCGCTGCACCGCGAAATAATCGCCTTGATCGACATTGCCGGTTTCAGCTACGCCGAGGCGGCCGATGTCCTGAGCGTCCCCATCGGGACGGTCATGAGCCGCATCACCCGGGCCCGGCTGGCGCTGCTGGCGGCCATTGAAGCGAGCTCGGTGAGGCCGATGAAGTCGAAGCATGGCACCTGAACCGAACGATACCGATATCGAGCGGCTGAACGCGCTGATCGATGGCGAACTGCCGCCGGCCGAGCACGCCGCTTTGGCGGCGCGCATTGCGGCCGGCCGCGAGCTGGCCGAGGCCCATGCGACGCTGGCGCGGCTCAAGGCCTGCATCGTCGAAAGCGCCGAGCAGACCCCGATGGACGCCTTTGTGCTGCCGGCGCCGAAACGCCGGGGGCTGCCCGCGGTCGGGGCTGCCGCCGCCGCTGCCGCCATTTTGATCGCAGTCCTGGGCTGGTACGCGCAGCGGCCGGTCGAGCGTACGCCCGCTTTCAGCATCGCACCGCTGGTCACATTGGCGTCGCTGCCGGCGGCGCCGGTGATCCCCGATCTGGCGCCGGCTGGGCTCAACTTGGTGGGCGCCGAAATCGAACGCGCCGGGGAGGCCGCGGTGCTGGTCGCCGCCTACCGCGGGCCGCGCGGCTGCCGTCTCGAATTGCGGGTGCGGCCGGCGGCGGTCGACCTTCCGCCGACCGCCGGCACGAGCCGCCGCGCCTGGACGGCGGGCGGCCTCGCCTACGAACTGGTAGCCTTCGGCATGCCGGACGGGCGCTTCCTCGCTGTCGCCATGGCCGCCGAATCGGCCACCCGATCCGGCCTGTTGCCGGCCGACGCGGACAACCGGCTGCGCCAGGCCGGCCTGCAGGCGCCGCCCTGCGTCGGCTGATCGCCCCATAAAGTTTTGGAATAAATTTCCGGGCTGGTCCGTTTCTTCTCCAAGCGTCATGGCGGAGATCATGACGCAACGTCGCCGCCGCGAGCGGCCAGGGAGAGAAACATCATGCCGGACAAGATCGAACGTTCGATCGAGGAGCTGTATCGCGATAGCCCCGAACGCGCCGATGCGGAAGTTTTCGGCCGCGAAACCGGGCCGAGCCGCCGCGGCTTTCTGAACGGCGCCGGTTTGGCGGCCATGAGCGCCGTCGTCGGTGGCGCCATCCCGTTCGCTGCCAACATGCCGGGCGGATTGATCCCCGCCGCGATGGCGCAGGCGACGCCGCCGACGCCGCCGCCGGCCAAGAAGGGCCCAACCTACCTCAATTATCCCGGCAAGAACGACCGGCTGGTGGTGATCGGCGAGCGTCCGCTGGTGGCGGAAACGCCCGAGCATTTGCTCGATGACGACACCACACCGATCGAGAAGTTTTTCATCCGTAACAACGGACAGATTCCGGAAGAGGCCAAAGAGGGCGACAAGTGGAAGATCGCCGTCGACGGTGAGGTCAACAACAAGCTCGAGCTGACGCTCGGCGAGCTGAAGTCGAAGTACAAGGCGCAGACGCGGCGCATGGTGCTGGAGTGCGGCGGCAACGGCCGCGCCTTCTACTCGCCGCCGGCCAGCGGCAACCAGTGGACCAATGGCGGCGCCGGTTGCGCCGAATGGACCGGCGTGCGGCTGGGCGACGTGCTGAAGGCCGCCGGCGTCAAGCCGTCCGGCATCTACACGGCGCATTACTCGTCCGACCTGCATCTGTCCGGCGATGCCAGCCGCGAAGTGCTGTCGCGCGGCATGCGCATGGCCAAGGCGATGGATCCCGACTCCATGATCGTCTGGGCGATGAACGGCCAGCCGCTGCCGAATATTCACGGCGGCCCGGTGCGTCTGCTGATCCCCGGCTGGCCGGGTTCGCTGTCGCAGAAATGGCTGACCAAGATTACCATCCGCGACAAGGAGCATGACGGTCAGGGCATGACCGGCACGTCCTACCGGCTGGCCATCAAGCCGATGGTGCCGGGCGACAAGGCCGACCCGAAAAACTTCCGGGTGATGGAATCGATGCCGGTGCGCTCGATTATCACCAGCCCTGCCAACGGCACCAAGTTGGCCGCCGGATCCAAGGGAGTGAAATTGCGCGGCGCGTCGTGGGCCGGCGATCTCACCGTCAAGACCGTCGACGTCTCGACCGATTACGGCATGACCTGGCAGCCGGCCAAACTCGAGAAGCCGAAGAACAAATACGACTGGCAGCGCTGGACCGCCGCGGTGAAGCTGCCGGGCGACGGCTATTACGAGATCTGGGCGCGGGCGACGGATTCCAAAGGAAAGATGCAACCGCATGTCGCGGCGAACTGGAATCCCAGCGGCTACGGCGGCAATCCGATGCACCGCATCGCGGTGCTGGTCGGCTGATGCAATTCCCGCACGTCACTGCCGCCGCGCCATGGGCGCGGCGGCTCACCCTCTTCGCAACGTTGCTGGTTGGCGTCTCGCTGTTAGCGGGCCTTGCTGGCGCACAGCAACAGACCTTCACCCCGCGCGACGAAAGTCCCGAGGAGTATCCGGCCGGTCCCGGACGCGACGAGACTTTCTATTCCTGCACCGCCTGTCATGGTTTCAAGCTGGTGGCGCAACAGGGCATGACGCGCCAGCGCTGGGACGACACGCTGGTCGTCATGACGCAACGGCACGGCATGCCGGCGCTGGAAGGCAGCGACCGCGAGCTGGTGCTGAACTATCTCGAAACGCACTATCCACCGACCGCGGCGGCGCCGGGCGGTTGGCAAAATCCGTTCCTCAATCGCTGACGCCTGACACCCTTTGCGCTTGTGAGGGCGTCCGGGTATTGAACGTGGGTGTGAACACTCACGGCAGCGACGTCAGGAACACCCGCGTGCGAAAGCCAAAGTCTTCCGGCAAGCCGTCGCGTTCGAAGGCAAAGCGTCTCGTCCTGCCCGGCAAGAGCGCGCGTCTGGTCGTTATCGGCGCAACGCCTCTGGTGGCGGAGACGCCGGAGAGCCTGCTCGACGACGACACCACGCCGACCGAGAAGCTTTTCATTCGCAATAACGGCAAGGTGCCGGCGCGGACGCGTCAGCCCGACAACTGGATGCTGACGGTCGATGGCGAAGTGCACCAGCCGCTCACGATTTCGCTCGGCGACCTGAAGGCACGGTTCAAACCGGTGACGCGTCGCCTGCTGCTCGAATGCGGCGGTAATGGCCGATCGTTTCAATCGCCGCCCGCCGAAGGCGTGCCATGGACCAATGGCGGTGCCGGCTGTCCGGAATGGACAGGCGTCCGGGTCGCTGACGTGTTGAAGGCGGCGCGACTCAAGCCGGGTGCGGTGTTCAGCGGCCACTACGGCGCCGATCCGTCACTCGATGGCACCGTCGGCGCGGCGATGTCGCGCGGCGTGCCGATCGCCAAGCTGATGGACGAGAGCAACCTGATCGCCTTCGCCATCAACGGCGAGCCGCTGCCGCTGCTGCACGGCTTTCCGGTGCGGCTGGTGATCCCGGGCTGGCCATCGTCGGTATCGACCAAGTGGCTGACGCGGATCTGGATTCGCGATCGCTATCACGATGGCGCCGGCATGGGCGGCTTCTCGTATCGCGTCCCGGTCAAGCCGATGGCGCCGGGTGCCAAGGCCGTTCCGAAGAACTTCGTCGATCTGGAATCGATGCCGGTGCGCTCGATCATCACCAGTCCCGCCGATGGCGCGCAGATCGCCGCCGGCACGCGCGCGCTGGCGTTGCGCGGCGCGGCCTGGGCAGGTGATGAGACTGTGGCGAAAGTCGATCTGTCGATCGACGGCGGTGCGACCTGGCAGAAAGCCGATCTGGCGAAGCCGAAAAATCGGCACGACTGGCAGCGCTGGACGGCGTCGCTGAAAATCCCGAACGATGGCTATTACGAGATCCTGGTGCGGGCGACGGATAGACGCGGCGTCGCGCAGCCCTTTGCCGCCAGTCACTGGAATCCGCACGGCTACGGCGTAAATCCGATGCACCGCATCGCCGTCACCGTCGGCACGTGAATAAGCGTGTGATTTATCGCCCGGCCGCTGCCCTCCAAAGCGCGCGATGCTTTGGCGTCGGTGCCATCAGGGGGCTGCGCTGCCCGCAGTAGCTGCGGGCGAGTTCGGCCTGCGCGAACAGCGCGCCGACTTTCGGTTCGCTGCCGGCCGCGAGCAGCGTCAGCCGGTCCAACGCGCAGGCCAGCGTCGATCTCTCGATCAGATCGGGCCCGCTTTGGCAGAACCAGCCGGACATCTGAAGCAGCGGCTCGTCAAAGTCGCGCACAAAAGCGAGGCAGCGCCGCGCCACGCCCTTTGTGGTGTCGAAACTGACGATGGTCAGCGGCCCGAATTTGCTGTCCAGCGGCGCGGCCGATTGCACGATGGCTGCCGGCCCCAACGCGGCGGCGCTGGCGGCGATGTCGGCCCGCGGGTCGCCCAGGAAAGTAACCTCGGTGCCGGGGCGGTAAATCTCGACCTGAAGGTAGGGGCCGGCCCCGTCCGGCTCGCCGAGGCCGAGGATGTCCTTGCGGCCCCCACCGGCCGAATGGCGGCGGATGGCGTAGCTTGACGGCATGCCGGCCGCTTCCGGGATCGACAGATTGAACGCCGGGAAGGGACGCTCGATCTCGACCCAGGGCGAGCGCTGCGGCGGCGGGTCCGGGTTCGGCACCGGGGCCGGCTGCGATAGGTACACCGTGGCTATGGACAGGACGGCGGCGGCACCCAGATAAGCCAGCACGCGCACAAAGGCGTCGGGCAGCTCCTCACGCCACGAATGCAGGGCCGGATGCATGGTCCCTCCGGACGGCTCGCTGAGCGGGCCACCGTTGTCATCCCGCTCTTTCTCGCTTAGAAGCGCTGCCATCCGGTTGTGGATTGCCAAATCCGGCCGGAATAATTTTTCGGAGAGTTAACAATGGGTTACAAGGTCGCCGTGGTAGGCGCCACCGGCAATGTCGGGCGCGAAATGCTCAACATTCTGGCCGAGCGGAATTTTCCTGCCGACGAAGTCGTCGCTCTCGCCTCGCGCAAGAGCATGGGCCAGGAGTGCACCTTCGGCGACAAGACGCTGAAAGTGAAGGCGCTCGACCATTACGATTTCTCCGATGTCGACATCTGCCTGATGTCGGCCGGCGGCGCCGTGTCGAAGGAGTGGTCGCCGAAGATCGGCGCGCAGGGCGCGGTGGTGATCGACAACTCGTCGGTCTGGCGCATGGACCCGGACGTGCCGCTGGTGGTGCCGGAGGTGAACGCCGACGCGGTCGCCGGCTACACCAAGAAGAACATCATCGCCAATCCGAACTGCTCGACGGCGCAACTCGTCGTGGCACTGAAGCCGTTGCACGACAAGGCGGTGATCAAGCGCGTGGTGGTGGCGACCTATCAGTCGGTGTCGGGCGCCGGCAAGGATGCGATGGACGAACTGTTCTCGCAGACCAAGGCCGTGTTCACGCTCGGCGAGGTGGTCGAGAAGAAGTTTCCCAAGCGCATCGCCTTCAACGTCATTCCGCAGATCGATGTGTTCATGGAGGACGGCTACACCAAGGAAGAGTGGAAGATGATGATGGAGACCAAGAAGATTCTTGATCCCAAAATCAGGCTGACCGCGACCTGCGTGCGCGTCCCCGTCTTCATCGGCCATTCGGAGGCGGTCAACATCGAGTTCGAGAACCCGATCAGCGTTGACGAAGCGCGCGAAATCTTGCGCGCCGCGCCCGGCTGCCTGGTGATCGACAAGCATGAGCCGGGCGGCTACGTGACGCCGTACGAGGCGGCCGGCGAGGACGCGACCTATATCAGCCGCATCCGCACCGACCCGACGGTCGAGAACGGCCTTGAGATGTGGGTGGTCGCCGACAACCTGCGCAAGGGCGCGGCGCTGAACGCCATCCAGATCGCCGAGTGCCTGATCAACCGCAAGCTGATCCAGGCCAAGAAGAAGGCGGCGTAGGTCTTCCCTCGCCCCGCTTGCGGGGAGAGGGTGGCGAGCGAAGCGAGCCGGGTGAGGGGGCTTCGCTGTATTTGAGGCGCCTCCTCACCCGACCATCTTCGCTTTGCTCAGACGGTCGACCTCTCCCCGCAGGCGGGGAGAGGTGAAGAAGAAATCAAAACCTCGGCGCGTTGAACGCGACTTTGCCGGGGGCGATCTGGCGGAACTCGCCGGTGGCCTTGTCCAACACAGTCAGTTCGCCGGTGGCGACGCCGAAATAGGCGCCGTGGGTGGCGATCTTGCCCTTCTCGATTAGCTTGGCGATGTGCGGGAAGGTCATCAGGTTGTCGAGGCTGTTGACGATCGAGGCGCGCTCCAGCTTCGCAACATAGTCCGCCACCGGCATGTCGCCGCGCGGACCGAGTTTCTCCGCCGCCGGCGCCATCAGCGACATCCAGCTGCCGATGAAATCGCCGGCCGACAACGGCACGTGGTCGCTGGCGAAGGCCAGCACGCCGCCGCACCTGGCGTGGCCGAGCACCACGATGTCTTTCACGCGCAGCGCGCCAACGGCGAATTCCAGTGCCGCCGAGACACCGTGCGCGCGGCCGTCCGGCTCGTAGGGCGGGATCAGGTTGGCGACGTTGCGCACCACGAACAATTCGCCCGGACCGGCGTCAAAGATGACCTCCGGCGACACCCGCGAATCGCAGCAGCCGACAACCATGATGTGCGGCGACTGGCCACGTTCGGCGAGTTCTTTGTACCGGCTCTGCTCGACCTGCAACCGGCCACCGGCGAAGGCGCTGTAGCCCTCGATCAAACGCTGCGGAAAGCTCATCCTGTCTTGCCCTGTCCTTGATGCCTGAATTTTGTTCCATGCTCGGCCATTGCGCAAGCATTATGCCGCAGGCCCGATGTTCATCGGTGGTTCAGGTCGACGCGCCGAAGAACGCCCATGCTTTCACCCCACAAGCCGATCAGATCGAACCTTTCTTTACCGCGATTCCGCGCCCATGGATTTTCCGGACCGCAGATTGCGGTGATGTTCGCCGTCTTCACGCTGCTGATTTCGACGCCGATCTGGACGTATCCGTTGCCGCCGCTGTCGGATTACGTCAACCACCTGGCGCGCATGCAGGTGCTGGCGACGCTGTCGACCAACCCGCTGCTGGCCAATTACTACGAGATCAACTGGCAGGTCATTCCCAACCTGACCATGGACCTCATCGTGCCGCGGCTGGCACAGGTCATGAACATCTATCTGGCCGGCCAGGTTTTCATCGTCGGCATGTTCGCGCTGATCATCTCCGGCATTCTGATGCTGAACCGTGCGCTGACCGGGCGCTGGTCGATGCTGCCGATGTTCGCGTTTCCGCTGCTCTACAATCACGTCTTCCTGGTCGGGCTGATGAACTACATCTTCGGCCTCGGCGTGGCGTTGTGGGCGCTGGCCGGCTGGATCGCCGTGCGCGAGCGGGTCTGGCCGATCCGTATGGCGCTGGCCACGCTGTGCGTCGTGGTGCTGTTCTTCTGTCATCTGTCGTCGCTCGGCGTGTTCGGTATCGGCGTGCTGTCGTTCGAGCTGCTGCGGTTGTGGCAGCGGCGGGACGCGCCGTGGACGCCGCGCCTGGTAGATTTCGTGGCCAGCGGCCTGCCGTTTTTGGCCGCCGCGCCGCTGCTTTATCTCAGCCCGACCATGCAACTGGCTTCGGCGATCTACTGGGACCAGCTCGGCAAGTTCGACGGCCTGATGTACGCGATCGTCAGCTACTCGGACATCTACGTCGTGGTCTTTCTGGCGGTGCTGGTGGCCAGCATCGTCTGGGCGGTGCGCCACGTCGTGCTGCGCTTCCATCCGCTGGTCTACGTGCTGCTGATGGTCGGTGGCGCGGTCTACCTGGCGCTGCCGCGGGTCATGTTCGACACCTACATGACCGACCAGCGGGTGCCGATCGGCGTCGCCTTCATGCTCATCGCCTGCGGCGATCTCGAACTGCGGCGGCGCCTGGTGCGCCGCGCCTTCATGACGGTGCTGATTGTCCTGACCGCCGGCCGGCTGCTGGAAATCGAACTGAACTGGTCGCAACTGGCCGACTCGACCAGTCAGTTTCGCTCGTCGGTGCGGCGGATCGCGCCGGGCTCCAAGGTGTTCGTCGCCTATGCCGACCGCGCGTCCGGCGACGATGTGCGCGACCTCGGTCTGGTACACGCCGCCAGCATTGCCACCATCGATCGCTCGGCGCTGGTGACGACCATCTTCACGGTGTCCGGCAAGCAGGTGCTGCAGGTGAAGCCCGAGTACCGCGACTTCGTCGACAGCCATGACGGCACGCCGCCGTCGATCGCACAGCTTCTGGTCGCCGCCGAACTGGCGCCGCCCAATACGCCGGAATACTGGGCGAACTGGACAAAGTTCGACTATCTTTATCTGCTGTTCACCGAAGACGAGGCGCCCAATCCGGACCCGTCGCGGCTGAAGCTGGTGGCCGATGGCGACCGCTTCCAGTTGTACCGAATCGGCAACCGGGCACCGACATCAGCGCGCGTTGACGCTGCCGAAAAACGCGGCAACGCCACGTCTTGCCAGTTCGCTTTGGCGCGCTAGAGTCGGTCGCATGACAATTCGCCCCCGCCGCAGCGTTCTCTATATGCCGGGCTCCAATGCCCGGGCGCTCGAAAAAGCCAAAACCCTTCCCGCCGACGGTGTCATTCTCGACCTCGAGGATTCGGTCGCGCCCGACGCCAAGGAGTCCGCCCGCCTGCAGGTCGCGGCGGTGGCCCAGGCCGGCGGCTTCGGTTCGCGCGAGCTGTGCATCCGCACCAATGGCATCGATACGCCGTGGTTTGCCGACGATCTTGCGGCGGCGGCACAGGCCGCGCCGGACGGCATTGTCGTGCCCAAGATTTCCTCGGCCGGTCAGCTTGAGATGATCGGCAAGAAACTGCGCGACCTTGGCGCCGATCCGAAGACCCGCATCTGGGCGATGATCGAATCGCCACAGGCGGTGTTCAACGTGCTGTCGATCGCAGCCTGCGCGCAGAACCCCGACACGCGGCTGGCCGGCTTCGTCATGGGCACCAACGACATCGCCAAGGACACCCGGGCGCGGCTGGTGCCGGGCCGCTGGCCGATGATCGGCTGGCTGATGAACTGCATCGCCGCCGCGCGCATTCACGGCATCGATGTGCTCGACGGCGTCTACAACAATGTCGGCGATGCCGAAGGCTTCGTGAAGGAATGCGAGCAGGGCCGCGACATGGGCTTCGACGGCAAGACGCTGATCCATCCGAACCAGATCGAGCCCTGCAATGTTGCGTTCACGCCGTCGGACGACGAAGTCGCCTGGGCGCGCAAAATGATTGCCGCCTTCGATCTGCCTGAAAACAAGTCCAGGGGTGTGGTGTCGATCGATGGCCGCATGGTCGAGCGGCTGCATGCCGACATGGGCCGCCGCACCGTGGCGATCGCCGAGGCCATCGCCGCGCGCTAGCGGCGCAACCCGTCATCCGGGGACGGGGCAAACCGCTCCGCCGGCGGCGCGATCTCCGTCACCAGGTCGCGCACCAGCTTCTTGTTGGACAGCGGCGTCAGCGTCATCTCTTGCGGCGTCAGCCGCGCGGTGCAGGCATAGACGGTCTTGCCGTCGAGCTCGATCATGCACTCCTTGCAGGCATTGGCGTTGATGCAGGAGAAGCGGATCGCCAGGCTCGGATCGCGGTGCACGCGGATCCAGCGCAGGCCGTCGAGCACCGACTGGCCCGGCTCGAACGGCACCTGATGGGTGTCGAAATGGCCGGCGGCGGCGTCGGTGCCGCGCCAGACTTTCAGGGTCGCCTGTTCGGTCATGATGCGGCTTTCTCGGGCGACAGCGCGATGCGGCCATCGCGCAGCGACACGAACTGGTTGACCGCCCAGTCCGGCGCCGTGTCCGGGTAATCCTCGCGGTGCTGCGCGCCGCGCGTCTCGGTGCGGGCCAGCGCCGCTTCAGTGACGACGCGCGCCACCTGGATCATGTTGCGCAGATCGAGCCAGTCGACGCGGCGCATGTCGAAGCGGTGGCCGTCGCCTTGCGGGCGGTCGCCAAGGTCTTGCGCCATCGCTTCGATCTGCGTCAGCGCACGTTTCAATCCAGTCTCGTTGCGCAAGGCGCCGACGTCGTCCTGCATGGTGGCCTGCAGCGTCTGCACCATCTCGGCGGTGTTGATCTCGCGGTCCGGCGCGCCGGCCGCGATGAGGTCGATCGCCGCCGGGGCATTGTCTGCATCGGCCCGCCCGCGCGTAGCCTTGCCGGCATAATCGGCGGCGACCCGGCCAGCGCGGCGGCCGAACACAAAGGCCTCGGTGATGGCGTTGCCGGACAGGCGGTTGGCGCCATTAGCGCCGCCGACCGCTTCGCCCGCCGCGAACAGGCCGGGCACGCCGGTCTGCATTTGCGTGTCGGCCGCGATGCCGCCCATGTGGTAATGCGCGATCGGCGCCACCTCGATTGGCATCTTGGTCAGGTCGATGCCGTTCTCGGCCAGCTTGTCGATCACCGGGCCGAAGGCCTCGCGCAATTTTGTTTCCGGCACATGCTGGAAGCTGAGGAAGGCGCCGCCGTTGGGCGAGCCGCGGCCGGCTTCGACCTCCTTGACGATGGCGTAGCTGCCGACGTCGCGGGTGACGACATACTTGCCGTTCTCGACGGCGCCGTAGTTCTGGGTGAACTCTTCCATCTTGTTGTTGAGCAAGCGGCCGCCGAGCTTGTAGCGGAACGGGTCCCACATGATGGGGTCCATGCCGATCAGCCGCGGCGCCAGATGGCCGATCGGGAAGAACTGCACGAATTCCATGTCGACCAGCCGGGCGCCGGCGCGCAGCGCCAGCGCGTAGCCGTCGCCGCCCATGTTCGAGGAGGCGCTGTTGCGCCGGTACAGCCGGGTCAGCCCGCCGGTGGCAAGGATGGTGGCCTTGGCCGAGATGATGACGGGCGCACCGCTGCCGAGATGCAGCGCGGCGGCGCCGACCACCGCGCCGTCATGGTGCAGCAGATCGACGATGCAGAGATCGCCGGCCTTGGTGATGCCGGCGGTCTTGTTGACGACGGTGCGCAGCGTCTTCGACACGGCGGGGCCGGTGTTGAGGAAGTCGACATAGACGCAGCGCGGCCGGTCGTGGCCGGGCGCCATCGCCTGGGTGATGTGGCCGTCCTTGCGGGCCCAGCCGACACCCCATTCGTCCATGGTGCGGATGCAATCGGGCCCGTCCTCGCACAGCAACTGCGCCAGCGCCGGATTGCTCAGGCCGCGGCCGGCCTTCAGCGTGTCCTGATAGTGATGCGACCAGTGGTCGTCGGTCTGAGAGCCGAGTGCGACGGCGACCGTCATCTGCGCCATCACCGTGGCGCCGCCGCGGCCGATCAGGCTGCGGTCGGCGAGCAGCACCTTGGCGCCGCCGCGCGCCGCCTCGATCGCGGCATACATGCCGGCGGCGCCGGAGCCGATCACCAGAACGTCGGTTTCGGCGCGCATCGGATCGGCGGTCATGGATTGCCCTTGAAGGACGCGGGACAATGAAACGGCGCGGCGTTTACCGCCGCGCGAGCGCTACGCCCAAGTCACGCCCAGGGGCGCGCCGCCTTGGTCTGTTCTTCGTAGCTGGCGATCTTGTCGTTCTTCTGGTGCGTCAGGCCGATATCGTCGAGGCCGTTGAGCATGCAGTGCTTGCGGTGGGCGTCGATCTCGAACTTGATCATGCCACCGTCCGGGCCGCGGATTTCCTGCTTTTCAAGATCGATCGACAGCGTGGCGTTGGCGCCGCGGTCGGCGTCGTCGAACAGCTTCTCGAGGTCTTCCGGCGAAACGCGGATCGGCAGCACGCCGTTCTTGAAGCAGTTGTTGTAGAAGATGTCGCCGAACGAGGTCGAGATCACGCAGCGGATACCGAAATCCATCAGCGCCCACGGCGCGTGTTCGCGCGACGAGCCGCAGCCGAAATTGTCGCCGGCGACCAGGATCTTGGAATTGCGGTAGGCCGGCTTGTTGAGCACGAAGTCCGGGTTCTCGGCGCCGTCGTCGAGATAGCGCTGTTCGGAGAACAGGCCTTTGCCCAGGCCGGTGCGCTTGATGGTCTTGAGGTACTGCTTGGGGATGATCATGTCGGTGTCGACATTGATGATCCGCAACGGCGCCGCAACGCCTTCCAGGGTGGTGAACTTGTCCATGGTCTGTCTGCTTTCCGCTGGGCTGCTCAAGAACCGCTATGTTTCATAGATTGTCCGCGGCCCCGGTCAATAGGCGGGCCCCGGCGGGAACCCTGACATGCGCGTCATGCGGGTCTCAGGCGCCTTTTTCGCGGCCCGGCAGCGCCGCCAGTTCGGCCAGCCAGGGGCGCGCCGAGCGGGTCCAGTTCTGCGACTTCGGCGTGATCTGCTCGCGCTGGCGCAAGGTGCCGACCCGCAGCGTGTAGGCCGGCGGATTGTCGCCTGCGGCGCTGGCGTAGAGCTGCGTCCCGCAATTCGGGCAGAACGCCTGCACGCGCTTGTTGCCGCTCTCCGCCGTGGTCTTGAGGTAGCGCGCCGGCTCGCCTTTCAGCAGGGTGAACTGGGCCGCCGGGACGCTGACATTGACCCGGAAGGCGGTGCCGGTGATCGCCTGGCAGTCCGTACAGTGGCAGATCGAGGCGGTGGCCGGGTCGGCTTCGGCTTCAAAGGCGATGGCACCACAGTGGCAGCTACCGTCGATTTTCATGTGTCTCCCCCGTCAGTCGGCCGCGGCTTCGATCTTGTCGATGTCGTCGTCGCTGAGCCCGAAATGGTGGCCGATCTCGTGGACCAGCACGTGGGTGACGATCGCGCCCAGCGCTTCCTCGTGCTCGGCCCAGTAATCCAGGATCGGCCGGCGGTACAACCAGATCATGTTGGGCACCACCTGCGGCGCCGATTCCGACTGGAACGGCAGCCCGACGCCCTGAAACAGGCCGAGCAGGTCAAATTCGGTCTCGGCCTGCATGGTTTCGAGGACCTCCTCGGTCGGGAAGTCCTCGACCCGGATCACCAGACCCTCGCACAGCGCGCGGAAATGCTCCGGCAGCCGGGCATAGGCCTCCTCGGCGAGGCTCTCGATATCGCCCAGGGAGGGGGAGACCATGCCCTTGAGGGCGTGCGGGTCGGTGAATTTGGCCATGGCGCTGTTCTAGGCGACCTTGCCCCGTTCACCAAACGGTTGACGAAATTGTCGAAATAAGCGACCGTTAACCATTGTGGCGAGAATGGGGTGGAGGTCATGTCCGGCAAGGGGATGGCGGTTGCCGTTGGTTTTTTGAGTGCCGTGCTGCTCGCAAGCGCGACGCCGGCGTCGGCTGAGTTCTTCGGCTGCAACGACAAGTCGGCGCGCAGCGCCCGCACCGTTGTGGCCCCCCGCGCTGCTCATGCGGCGCGCGCTCAGGCGCACACCCAGGAATTCGCGGCGCAGTCGCGCACCCGCATCACCGTCTATCCGCGCCGCACCCAGCCGGGCCCGAACTCGAAACGTCAGTGCCGGGCGCAGCTGGTGAAGGAATATAGGGCCAGCGGCACGGTGATCGTGCCGAAGATGAACTGCTGGTGGGAGTAGCGGCGCGCTGATGCGCTCAACCCGGCGGGTCCGCCGGCTTGTCGGCGGTGCTCTCGCCCGGTTCGCCCGTTTCCGCGTTCGCTTTTTCCAGACTCTGCTGGTTCAGCGACTTTATGAAATTCTGATACTGGCCGTAGTCGGCCATGCCGTCCACGGGCGTCATTTGAGACGTATAATGAGCCCAGGCCGCCAAGTTCCCGGCTTTTAGTTTTTTCTTCGCCGCATCATCCAGCACGATTGTGTACGGTAGCATTGAATGGTTGGCGCTGGCCAGCAGCGTTGTTTGCTGGCCCAAAGTCTTGATGCCGCTTTCGACCGACGCGACGCTTTGCTCGACCTTGGCGATCTGCTCGCGCAACGCCGCGATCCGCGGCAGTTCGTTTTCGATGGTGGCGATCGAGGCCTGAAGCGTCTGCGCGGTGTTGCCGATCGACTTGGTGTTGGCGGCGAAGACCGCGGGCAGCGTGTTGACTTCCTGCGTCAGCGACGCGATCTGGGTTCTGGTTTGCAGGATCTGCTGTTCGAGCGCGCTGAGTTTCAGTTCGAATTTCTGGGTGTCGACCGTGAAATTGATATTCCGAAACAACGGCGACACCAGCAGCACCGTGCCGAACCCGAGCAGCAAGGCACTGCCCATCTTGAAGTTCTGAATTCTGAACCACACCCAGGACGGCGAGAAAACGGCGAAGCCGCCGAAGATGATGGCGCCGAGAATGCTGAGGGCTTTCGCCCAATCCAGAACGCTGTCGGGTGTCATTGTTGGCCCCATGATGAACGCCGCGTCATATGGGTGCGCTTCGGTCTTGTCCTGGCGCACTCACTGCAAGGAGGCAGTGCCCGGATGACGAGATACGCCACAATAGTATAGCGAGAATTTCAGCGAGGCACAACTTAAGGAAAAGGCCCGCGCATTGGCGGGCCTTTTGTATTTCGCGGCATCGGTATCGATGTCGTGCGTTACTTCCACTCCCGCACGTCGACGAAGTGGCCGGCAATTGCCGCCGCCGCTGCCATCGCCGGCGACACCAGATGGGTGCGGCCCTTGTAGCCCTGGCGGCCTTCGAAGTTGCGGTTCGAGGTCGAGGCGCAGCGCTCTTCCGGCTTCAGCTTGTCCGGGTTCATGGCGAGGCACATCGAGCAACCCGGCTCGCGCCAGTCGAAGCCGGCGGCCTTGAAGATCTTGTCGAGGCCTTCGGCTTCCGCCTGCTCCTTCACCAGGCCGGAGCCCGGCACGATCATGGCGTAGACATTGCCGTTGACGGTCTTGCCTTCGGCGATCTTGGCCGCGGCGCGCAAATCCTCGATGCGGCCATTGGTGCAGGAGCCGATGAAGACGCGGTCGAGCTTGATGTCGGTGATCTTCTCACCGCCATGCAGGCCCATGTAGGCGAGCGAGCGTTCGGCGGCGACGCGCTTCTTTTCATCGGCGATTTCGGCCGCCACCGGCACGCGGCCGGACACCGAGATCACCTGCTCCGGGCTGGTGCCCCAGCTGACGATCGGCGGCAGCTTGGCGGCATCGAGCCGGATTTGGCGGTCGAAATGCGCGCCGTCGTCGGAGCGCAGCGTCTCCCAGTAGCGCATCGCCTGGTCCCAGCGGTCGCCCTTCGGCGCCATCGGCCGGTCCTTGAGATAGGCGTAGACCTTCTCGTCGGGCGCGATGAAGCCGGCCTTGGCGCCGCCTTCGACCGACATGTTGCAGATCGTCATGCGGCCTTCGATGGAGATGTCGCGGATCGCTTCGCCGGCATATTCCAGCGCATAGCCGGTGCCGCCGGCGGTGCCGATCTCGCCGATGATGGCGAGGATGATGTCCTTGGCGGTGACGCCGTCCGGCAGCTTGCCGTCGACGACGGCGCGCATGTTCTTGGACTTGGTCTGGATCAGCGTCTGCGTCGCCAGCACGTGCTCGACTTCCGACGTGCCGATGCCATAGGCCAGCGCGCCGAACGCGCCATGCGTCGCCGTGTGGCTGTCGCCGCACACGATGGTGGTGCCGGGCAGGGTGAATCCCTGCTCGGGGCCGATGATGTGCACGATGCCCTGGCGCCGGTCGAACTCGTCGAAATACTGGATGCCGAAGTCCTTGGCGTTCTGCGCCAGCGTCGCGATCTGCTCGGCGCTTTCCGGATCGGGATTGGGCAGCTTGCGGTCCGAGGTCGGCACGTTGTGATCGACCACGGCGAGCGTCTTGTCCGGCGCATGCACCTTGCGGCCGGCGGTGCGCAGGCCTTCGAATGCCTGCGGCGACGTCACTTCGTGGACCAGATGGCGGTCGATGTAGATCAACGCGGTGCCGTCGGGCTGTTCGTCAACCAGATGGTCGTCCCACATTTTGTCGTAGAGCGTGCGCGGTTTCATGACTCGATGACCTTGGGTCGGATTTAAGCGTGTGCGGATGAAGGGAAGTGGCTGGCGAGCAACGCGCCTGGCGCGAGGCCTGCCGGCAGTGCGCCGGTCAAAGCCCCACTTGCACCGACGCCAGCCGGCCGAAAAACCGGGAGGGCAGGCGCTTGTGATCGCTGATGATGATCCGCCGGGCCTTGGAAATCATGTTGGCTATATAGTCGATTGGAATCGTTCCGACAACGCGAACCGGCCATGCAAAAGGGGCCGCTTGCGGCGGCCCCTGAATGCAGTCCCCGGCAAATGGCGGGTTTACTTGGCGGCGGCCGCAGCGGCCTTTTTCTTCGGCGCGGCGTTGGCAGCCGAGTCCGGTCCGGTGGTGCTCGCCGCTTCGGTGATGCGGGCCTTCTTGCCGCGCAGGGCGCGGAGGTAATACAGCTTGGCGCGGCGCACCTTGCCGCGGCGCACAACCTTGATCGAGTCGATCATCGGCGCGTGCAGCGGAAACACGCGCTCGACGCCTTCGCCGTACGAGATCTTGCGGACGGTGAAGTTGGCGTTGAGGCCGTGACCGGCGCGGCCGATGCAGACGCCTTCGTAGGCCTGCACGCGGCTCTTGTCGCCTTCGATGACCTTGACGTTCACCAGCACGGTGTCGCCAGGGCCGAATTCCGGCATCTCTTTGCCGGCGGACAGTCTTTCGACCTGCTCTTTTTCGATGGTCTGGATCAGGTTCATGGCGAATTCTCCGTCGGCAGCGCCAGCAACCAGCGCGCGGCTATGCTTGGTCTGAATGGGTTGGCGAGCTTCTAGACGATAAAATCGCCTTTGTCACTCTTTCAAAGCCGACATTTCCGACACCCCCGGGGGACCCGTTGGTCCCCGAAATGACGGAAACTAGGGCTTTTTACGGGCCTGATAGGCCGCCCAGAGGTCGGGCCGGCGCTCTTGGGTCAGCCGCTCGGCCTCGGCGCGGCGCCATTGCGCGACCTTGGCATGGTCGCCGGAGGTCAGGATCTCCGGGATCGCCCGGCCCTCGAATACCGCCGGGCGGGTGTATTGCGGGTACTCCAGCAGGCCGTCGGCGAAGCTTTCCTCGATTCCCGAGGCCTCCTTGCCCATGACCCCGGGCAGCAGCCGGACGCAGGCGTCCAGCAGCGCCAGCGCCGCCACTTCCCCGCCCGACAGCACAAAATCGCCCAGCGAAACCTCCTCGAGGCCGCGGGCGGCGATCAGGCGCTCGTCGACGCCCTCGAACCGGCCGCAGAGGATGACGGCGCCGGGCCCTTGGGCCAGTTCGATCACGCGGGACTGGGCCAATGGCCGACCGCGGGCGCTCATCAGCAAACGGGGGCGGGGATCGGCCGGGATGGCGTCGAGGGCGGCGGCCAGCACGTCGGCCTTCATGACCATGCCGGGGCCGCCGCCGGCCGGCGTGTCGTCGACGGTGCGGTGGCGGTCGGTGGCGGCGTCGCGAATGTCACGGGCTTCGAGAGACCACAGGCCGGCGCCGAGCGCCTTGCCGGCCAGGCTGATGCCGAGCGGCCCGGGAAACATCTCGGGGAACAGGGTCAGCACCGATGCGCGCCACATGGCTACCGCCTCCCGCTCGTCCCCGCGAAAGCGGGGACCCAGAGGCCAAAATCAGAGGCGACGGCAGTGCAGCTCTGGATTCCCGCTTGCGCGGAAATGAGCGGAGTTTGCAGCGCGCCTGCCATCATCTCACTCCGTCACCGCCGGCAGCACGACCACCATCTTGCCGCCAGATATGTCGATCTCCGGCACGGTCGCCGCGGTGAAGGGCAGCAGCATCGGTTCGCCACCGGCATTCGACTTGATCTCGACCAGATCCCCGGCGCCGAAATTCAGCATCGCGCTGACGGTGCCGATGGCGACGCCGTCCGGCGTCACTGCGCTGAGCCCGATCAGGTCGGCGTGATAATAAGCGCCGTCTTCGGCCGGCGGCAGCAGGGCGCGGTCGATGAACAGTTCGATGTTGCGCAGCTTCTCGGCCGCGTCGCGGTCGGCGACGCCTTTGAGGCGCACCACGAAGTGATCCTTCGCCGCGCGCATGGTCTCGATGTCGAACTGGCGCTTGCCGTCTTCGGTGTGCAGCGGACCGTAAGTGGCGACGTCGGCCGGATCCTGCGTGAACGACCACAGCTTCATTTCGCCGCGCACACCGTGCGGCGCACCGATACGGGCGATGCAGATTCGATCCGCCGACGGCGCGGACGTCTTCGCCGCAGGCGGCGAGGCGGGTGAGGGGGAAACATCTCGCCTCGGCTTTCGCATCGAACTCCCCCTCACCCGGTTTCGGGCGCTTCGCTCCCTCAACCACCCTCTCCCTCAAGGGGAGAGGGTCAGGGCGATCAGGCCTCGGCCTTGGCGGCCTTGTCGGCCGCGGCCTTTTCGGCAGCCTTGGCGGTGGCGGCGGCCTTCGCCGCGGCGTCGCTGGCTTCCTTGGCCTTGAGCGCTTCTTCCTTGGCGGCCTTGCGATCCTTGCGCGGGATGGCTTTTTCCGGGTTGTTGCGCTTGTCGCGCTTGACGACGCCGGCGGCGTCGAGGAAGCGCATCACGCGGTCGGACGGCTGCGCGCCCTTCTTCATCCAGTCCTGACACTTTTCGAGATCGAGCTTGAGACGCTCGGTCTTATCCTTCGGCAGCAGCGGGTTGTAATAGCCGAGCCGCTCGATGAAACGGCCGTCACGCGGCGAGCGCGAGTCGGCCAGCACGATGTGATAGAACGGGCGCTTCTTGGTGCCGGCGCGAGCCATGCGGATAACGAGAGACATTGTAGTTTCCTTTGTTGCGATGTCGTTTGAACGGTGAAGAGAGTGATCGGGTGAACTAGGTCATTTCTTCTTTCCGGCGCCGGGCAGTCCGGCCAGTCCGGGAAATTTTCCGAGGTTGGGCATCCCCGGCATGGTTGGCATCGTCGGCGGCAGTCCGCCGGCGCCTGGCATGCCGGGCAGCTTGCCGCCCGGCATTTTCTTGGCGAGTTCGGCCATCTGTTCGGGCGAGGGCGCGCCGCCGCCGCCGAAGCCCATCATCTGGCCGAGATTGCCCATCATGCCGCGCTTGCCGGAGCCCATGGCCTTCATCATGTCGGCCATGCCGCGGTGCATTTTCAGAAGCTTGTTGATCGCTTCCGGCGTGGTGCCGGAGCCTTTGGCGATGCGCTTCTTGCGGCTGTTCTTCAAGAGGTCGGGGTTACGCCGTTCCTGCGGCGTCATCGAATCGATGATCGCCATCTGCCGCTTCACCATTTTGTCGTCGAGGCCGGCATTGGCGATCTGGTTCTTCATCTTGGCGACGCCGGGCATCATGCCCATCAGACCGCCGAGGCCGCCCATCGACTGCATCTGCACCAACTGCTCGCGCAGATCGGCGAGATCGAAGGCGCCCTTGCGCATGCGCTCGGCGGTGCGCGCCGCCTTCTCGGCATCGATATTGGCGGCAGCTTTCTCGACCAGCGCGACGATGTCGCCCATGCCGAGAATGCGGCCGGCGATGCGCGAGGGGTCGAACTCTTCCAGCGCGTCGAGTTTTTCGCCGGTGCCGATCAGCTTGATCGGCTTGTTGGTGACGGCGCGCATCGACAGCGCGGCGCCGCCGCGGCCATCGCCGTCGACGCGGGTCAGCACGATGCCGGTGAGGCCGACGCGCTCGTCGAAGGCGCGGGCGAGATTGACCGCGTCCTGGCCGGTGAGGCTGTCGGCGACCAGCAGCACTTCATGCGGATTGGCGGCCTTCTTGACCTCGGCCGCCTCGTTCATCATCTCGTCGTCGAGCGTGGTGCGGCCGGCGGTGTCCAGCATCACCACGTCGTAACCGCCGAGGCGGGCGGCCTCGATGGCGCGCTTGGCGATCTGCGGCGGCATCTGGCCGGCGACCACCGGCAGCGTGTCGATGCCAGCCTCGCGGCCGAGCACGGCGAGCTGCTCCATCGCCGCCGGACGGCGCACGTCGAGCGAGGCCATCAGCACTTTCTTGTTCTGACGGTCGGTGAGGCGGCGCGCGATCTTGGCACTGGTCGTGGTTTTGCCGGAGCCCTGCAGGCCGACCATCATGATGGCGACCGGCGGCGCGGCGTGCAGGTCGATGCTCTGGCCCTCGGCGCCGAGCATGGCGACCAACTGGTCGTGCACGATCTTGACGACCATCTGGCCGGGCGTGACCGACTTCATCACCTCGACACCGACCGCCTGCTTCTTCACGCCATCGGTGAAGGCGCGGGCCACGTCGAGCGCCACGTCGGCTTCCAGCAGCGCGCGGCGAACCTCGCGCAGCGCCGCATCGACGTCGGCTTCCGACAGCGCGCCGCGGCGGGTCAGACGGTCGAGAATGCCGCCAAGTTTTTCCGACAGTGAGTCGAACATCGAACTTCTTTCCTTGACCTCTCCCCACAGCGGAGAGGCGAAGAGGGGCCTCCAAACGACTTAACGCCCGAGGGCGCATTGCGCTGTCGGGCGGTGGCCTCCGGCCTCAGGGACCGGGCGGCGAACGGGTCTTCACGTCTCTTGCGAGAGTGGGCGCAACCTAGAAGCGGCCCGCCTCCGAGTCAAGACACAGAAAAACTATAAATATCAATGCTTTAGTTCAAAACTGACGGTGACGATAGAGCGCAGCACCTGTTCGCCCGGGGCGACCGGGACCGAGGCGCGCATGGCCTGCATCGATTGCACCGGGCGGACCGGCGGCGAGGCGCCATCTTCGTTGATCGCGACCACGGGGCCGAGGCTGGCGCCGGCGGCCTTGGCGTAGAGCTCCGCCTTGCGCCGTGCGTCGCTGACGGCGTCGTCGCGGGCCTGGTCGAGCAGCTTGGACTGCTCCGAGACGATGAATTCGATTCCCGACATCTCGTTGGCGCCGGCGGCGATGGCGCGGTCGAGGATCGACGGCAGGCTGTCGATGTCGCGGATCCTGATGGTGAGCTGGTTGGTGACCTGAAAGCCGAGCAGGCGGGCGGTGCCGCCTTTGTTCGGATCGTATTGTGGCTGCAGGGACAGCCGGGAGGTCTGCACGTCGCGGTCGGCGATGCCGGCGCCGCGGATGGCGGCCAGTACCGTGGTCATCAGTTTGGCGTTGGCGTCACTGGCTTCGCGCGCCGTCTTGCCGAGGCTGCCGACGCCGATGCGGATTACCGCGACATCGGGCGCGACCGAGACCGTGGCCTCGCCGGTCACCGTCACCAGCCGGTCGGCGGCGAGCACCGTGGCCGGCGCGCAGGCTACCACCACGGCGAAAAGGATACGAAAAATCGGGCCCATTGTTCTGTCCTCGGGTGCAGGCTGCACCGCCACAAAGCCGCTATTTTACCGGCACGTACACCGTGACGACCATGTTATCGGAATTAACGGTCGCCGGGTCGCTCACGTATTCCTCTATAAACATGTCTTTGGCGTCGAGCTGCTTCTCGTCAAGATGGTTGGTGATCGCCTCGTAGGTCGAATCCATCGCATCATAGGAGCCGCGGTGCACGAACTTGAGTGCCCGGCCGGTTGGCGCCCGGCCGACGGCGATGTCGCCGGTCGGCGGATTGGCCGGCGCCGCCGCGACCGGCAGCGCCGCCTCAAAGGTAAAGCCGCGATCGTCGGTCTGCGTATAGATGGTCATGGCCAGACCGTTCGGCTTGATGCCCTGCTTGTCGAGATACTGGTTGAGCGACTTGTAGGCGTCGACCAGCGTCGCGAAGGCTGATTCCCAGGTGCCTTGGCCTTTGAGGAAAATGATGGTCCGTTCCGGCAGCATCACCTCCTCGCCGAAGGCGTCGCCGGGTTGTAGCGGCAGCGGCGCGGGAGGGACGCCGGGGATCGGCATCGACTCGGCCGGCGCGATGGCCGGCGGCGTCTGCGCCAGCGCCGGGCCGGCGGCGAATGTCAGCGCCAGGGCAGCCAGAAGCGGCGCCGCAAGGCGTTTCGGCAGGCTGAACATCGAGATACTCCGTCCTATCCGCGTGGCGATTCCGCCGATTCGCGGCAACTGACGCCACTCTACCATGCGCCACTGGCCAATCCGCGCCCATTCGCCATATAAACCGGGCGAAACCCGGGCGGTCGTCCCGAGAGGCTGAATTATGGGCGCGCTCGCCAATCAAGCTTTCGTCAAGATGAACGGCATCGGCAACGAGATCGTCGTCGTCGACCTGCGCCCGCAGGCCACCAAGATCACTGCCGACGAGGCGCGGGCCGCCGCCGGCCCGCAGGGCGCGCCATACGATCAATTGATGGCGCTGTACCCGCCGCTGACGCCGGGCACCGACGCCTATATCCGCATCTACAACAATGACGGCTCGGAAGCCGGCGCCTGCGGCAACGGGATGCGTTGCGTGGCTTCGCTGGTGGCCGACGCCACGGGCAAGAGTGATCTCACGTTCGAGACAAAAGCCGGCATTCTCAATTGCTGGAAGGGCGAAGACGGACTGTTTACCGTCGATATGGGCAAGCCGAAATTCGCCTGGAACGAGATTCCGCTGGCCGAGGAATTCCGCGACACGCGCGCCATCGAATTGCAGATCGGGCCGATCGACAATCCGGTGCTGCACTCGCCGGCGGTGGTCAACATGGGCAATCCGCATGCTGTGTTCTGGGTCGACGACGTCAATGCCTACGATCTCGGGCGTTTCGGGCCGCTGCTGGAAAATCATCCGATCTTCCCGGAGCGCGCCAACATCACGCTGGCGCATATTGTGTCGCGTGACGCCATCACCATCCGCACCTGGGAGCGCGGCGCCGGGCTGACCAAGGCCTGCGGTTCGGCCGCCTGCGCTGCCGCGGTCGCCGCTGCGCGGCTCAAGCGCACCAACCGCAAGGTCAAGGTGACGCTGCCGGGCGGCGAACTGACCATCGACTGGCGCGAGCGCGACGATCACGTGCTGATGACGGGGCCGGTGGCCTTCGAATTTGCGGGGACGTTCGATGCGAAGCTGTTTGATAACGTCGCTGCACGGTGATCTTTCTTCACCTCCCCCTGGAGGGGAGGGTAAAGGAAGTACTCGATGACCATCGACATCCACACCTTCGGCTGCCGGCTCAACATTGCCGAATCCGAAGTCATCAAGCGCGAGGCCGCCGCGGCTGGCGTTGCCAATGTCGCGGTGCTGAACACCTGCAACGTCACCGCGGAAGCCGTGAAGCAGGCGCGCCAGACCATCCGCCGCATCAAGCGCGAAGAGCCCGGCAGGCGCATCGTCGTCACCGGCTGCGCCGCGCAGGCCGCGCCGGATGCGTTCGCCGCCATGCCGGAAGTCGACCGCGTGCTCGGCAACGAGGAGAAGCTCGACGCCCGCGTCTGGGCGGGGAATGGGCGCGTTGCGGTCGGCGACATCATGGCGATCAAGACGCACACCGCGCGCGCCGCCGATCAACTCGACGGTCATACCCGTGCCTTCCTGCAGGTGCAGAACGGCTGCGACCATCGCTGCACCTTCTGCATCATCCCGTTCGGCCGCGGCAATTCGCGCTCGCTGCCGATGGACGACGCGGTGGCGCAGGCGCGGCGGCTGGTCGAGAACGGCTATCGCGAGATCGTGCTGACCGGCGTCGACATCACCAGCTACGGCGCCGATATCGACGGCGCGCCGCGCCTTGGCACGCTGGTCAAACGCATCCTGCGCGAACTCCCGGAACTGGCGCGGCTGCGGCTGTCCTCGATCGATTCGGTCGAGGCCGACGCCGATCTGCTCGATGCGCTGGCGACCGAAGCGCGGCTGATGCCGCATCTGCATCTGTCGCTGCAGGCCGGCGACAACATGATCCTCAAGCGCATGAAGCGCCGCCATGCGCGCGAGGACGCCATTGCGTTTTGCGACCAGGTGCGGCGGCTGCGGCCCGACATTGCCTTCGGCGCCGACATCATCGCCGGTTTCCCGACCGAGACCGAGGCCATGTTCGCGCGCTCGCTCGATCTGGTCGACGATTGCGGGTTGACGCAGTTGCACGTGTTTCCGTTTTCGCCGCGGCCGGGTACGCCGGCGGCCAGGATGCCGCAACTCGACCGCGGCCTGATCAAGGAGCGCGCGGCGCGGCTGCGCGAGCGCGGCGACAGGGCATTGCGCGATCATCTCGACGCCCAGGTCGGCGCGCGGCACCGTGTACTGACCGAGCGCGGCGGCATCGGCCGCACCGAACAATTTTTGCCGGTGCGGCTGTCGCTGCCGACGGACCACGGTAAGATGCTCGACCTGACCATGGCCGGACATAACGGCCGGCAATTACTGGCGGCCTAGATCGCCGGACAAGGGAGACGACACGATGGGCGCGCCGGAGCATCTGGTCACCAGCATCGAGCAACTCGAGGCGCTGTACGGCCAGCCCTGGGGCCCGTCGGTGGCCAAGGAAATCGACCACATCAGCCCGAGCTACCGCAAGATGATCGAGGCATCGCCCTTCGTCGCGCTGGCGACGGGCGGTCCGGAAGGGCTCGATTGCTCGCCCAAAGGCGACGCGCCCGGCTTTGTCCGCATCCTCGACGAGCGCACGCTGGCGCTGCCCGACCGGCCCGGCAACAACCGCATCGACGGCTACCGCAACATCCTGCGCGACCCGCGCATCGCGCTGCTGTTCCTCATTCCCGGCATCGGCGAGACGCTGCGCGTCAACGGCCGCGGTGCCATCTCGATCGATCCGGAACTGATGCAGAGCTTCGCCGTCAACGGCAAGCTGCCGCGCAGCGTGCTCATCGTCCACATCGACAGCATCTTCTTCCATTGCTCGAAGGCGATCGTGCGCTCGAAGCTGTGGAGCGAGGAGGCGAAGATCGATCGCAACAGCCTGCCCTCGACCGGCGCGATTATCGCGGAAGTCAGCCAGGGGTCGTTCGGTGGCGACGACTACGACCGCGCCGCGCCCGAGCGCATCAAGGCGATGTTGTATTAAAGACCGCTCGTCCCCGCGGAAGCGGGAACCCAGTTTTTTACGCGGGGGGCTTTGAATCGCCGCTCTGGATTCCCGCTTGCGCGGGAATGAGCGGAGTTCTCTCATCCACCCACCCACCCGCACGTCGCCAGCATCTGCCGCATATGCGCCGGCGCCGGCGCGGTAACGACGACCGGCGGCTTGTTCTTGGAAATCGGCACCACGATCTCGCGCGCGTGGAGATGCAGCGGCGGCCCGCCGGTGCGCGGCGCGCTGCCATAAATGTTGTCGCCAACAATCGGCCAGCCCATCTCGGCGCAATGTACCCGCAACTGATGCGTCCGGCCGGTGAGCGGTTCGAGGGAAAGCCAGGTGAACTTTCTTTCACCCTCCCCTGGAGGGGGAGGGTCGGATCGCCGAAGGCGATCCGGGGTGGGGTGGTCTTGGACTTGAAGTTCACCCCCTCCCGCCGAACTGCGTTCGGCGACCTCCCCCCTCCAGGGGGAGGTCGAGGAAGCAAACCGCCCCATCACCTTCCACACCGTCTGCGCCGGCTTGCCGTCCGGGTCGGGCTTCATCCACCAGCCGCGATCCTCGTCGAGCTTGCCGAGCGGCATGTCGATGCGGCCTTCGTCGGCGTCCGGCCCGCCTTCGACCACCGCCCAGTAGGTCTTGCCGATCTGGCCGTTCTTGAACAGCTTGCCCAGCAGCGCCAGCGCCTTGCGGTGACGGCCGAGCACCAGGCAGCCGGACGTGTCCTTGTCGAGCCGGTGGGCCAGCGCCGGATCGCGCGGCAGCCCGAACCGCAGCGGTTCGAAATAATCCTCCAGGCTGTGGCCGCCCTTCGGCCCGCGATGCACCGACAGCCCGGCCGGCTTGTCGATCACCAGCATCAGGCCGTCGCGGTACAGCAGGCGGGAAAGCATCTCTTCCGGTGTCATGCCGAAACCGCTATCACGGGCGCGCCATGAAGACGACAGCATGAACGACACGACCCAAGGCGGCAGCTGGTGGAAACGCCTCAGCGGCGGGCTCAAGCGCACCTCGTCGGCACTCGGAACCGCGATCAGCGACCTGGTGTCGAAGCGCAAGCTCGACGCCGAGGCCATCGAGGACCTCGAAAGCGAGCTGATCCGCTCGGACCTCGGGCCCGATTTCGCCGCCCGCGTGGTCAAGGTGTTCGGCGAAAGCCGCTTCGAGAAGGGCATAGCGCCCGACGAGGTGAAGGCGGTGCTGGCCGGCGAGATCGAGAAAGTGCTCAGCGCGGTCGCCAAACCGCTCGAGATCACGGCGCGGCCTTTTGTCATCCTGGTCGCCGGCGTCAACGGCTCCGGCAAGACCACCACCATCGGCAAGCTGTCCGCCAAGTTCCGCGCCGAGGGCAAGTCGGTGATGCTGGTGGCCGGCGACACCTTCCGCGCCGCCGCCATCGACCAGCTCAAGATCTGGGCGTCGCGCACCGGCGCCAGTGTGCGCGCCTCGACGCCGGGCGCCGATGCGGCGAGCCTGGCCTTCGAATCGATCGCCGCCGCCAGGGCCGAGAGCGTCGACGTCGTGCTGGTCGATACCGCCGGGCGTTTGCAGAACCGCACCGAATTGATGAGCGAACTGGAAAAGATGCTGCGCGTGATGCGCAAGGTCGAGCCGACCGCGCCGCATGCGGTGCTGCTGGTGCTCGACGCCACCGTCGGGCAGAACGCGCTAAGTCAGGTCGAGATCTTCGGCAAGATGGCGGGAGTCACCGGGCTGGTCATGACCAAGCTCGACGGCACCGCGCGCGGCGGCATCCTGGTCGCCATCGCCGACCGCTTCAAGCTGCCGGTGCATTTCATCGGCGTCGGCGAGGGTGTCGACGACCTGGCGCCGTTTACCGCGCGCGATTTCGCGCGGGCGGTGGTGGGACTGGAGTAAGCACGCATGACCGAACCGAAAAAGCTCAACCCATCCCTCAAACTCGTGCTCGATATCGGGCCGCTGGTGCTGTTCTTCGCGGCCAATGCCAAGTTCGGCATCTACGCCGCGACCGGCGCCTTCATGGTGGCGGTGCTGGTGGCGCTGGCGGTGTCCTATGCGCTGACGCGGCACGTCGCCATGATGCCGGTGGTCACTGCGGTGATCGTGCTGGTGTTCGGCGGGCTGACGCTGTTCCTGCACGACGATCTGTTCATCAAGCTGAAGCCGACCATCATCTACGTGCTGTTCGGCGTCACGCTGCTCGCCGGCCTCGCGCTCAACAAGCCGTTCCTCAGCATCCTGTTCGATCAGATGTTTCATCTGACCGCGGAAGGCTGGCGCAAGCTGACGGTGCGCTGGATCATCTTCTTCTTCGCGGCGGCCGTGCTCAACGAAGTGATCTGGCGCACGCAGAGCACCGACTTCTGGGTCAACTTCAAGCTGTTCGGCATGGTGCCGCTGACCATGATCTTCGGCGCCGCGCAGTATCCGTTGTTGATGAAGTACAGCGTGGAGAAGGATGAGTAGGCCGCCACAAACGCCGCTCATTCCCGCGGCAGCGGGAATCCAGTGCTTGGCGTGATGGTCGGCAAAGGCTGGGTCCCCGCGTCCGCGGGGACGAGCGGTCGGGCGCTATTTCTTCGCCACCGCCTTCTCGATTTCGGGCCGCAGCACCTTCGCCAGATTATCGGCGGTGATCGGGCCGATCAGCTTGTAGGCGATACGGCCATCGCGGCCGACAATAAACGTTTCCGGCACGCCGTAGACGCCCCAATCGATCGAGGCGCGGCCGCGGTCGTCGACGCCGCTGGCCACGAAAGGATTGCCGTAGCGGTTGAGGAAGCGCCGCGCATTGTCGGGCGAGTCCTTGTAGTTGATGCCGGCGAGCTGGATGCGGTTGTCCTTGGCCAGTTCGTCGAGGAACGGCACTTCGTCGTGGCACGGCACGCACCAAGACGCCCAGACATTCACCAGCGTGACCTTGCCCGTGAAGATGTCGTTGCTCAGACCCGGCACCGGCTTGCCGTCGCGCTCCAGCCCGGCCATCGCCGGCAAATCGGTTTTCGGCGCGGGCTGGCCGATCAGCGCCGACGGCAGCCGCGACGGGTCGCCGCTGCCGAGCCGGAAGAAGAACAGCGCGGCCAGCGACAGAAATACCACCAGCGGCAGCAGCACCAGAATATTACGCCGGGTTTTGCCGGCGGAGCCTAGGGTCGTCATACCAAGACCCGCTCGTCCCCGCGCAAGCGGGGACCCAGGGGCGACAATCGACGGCTTTGCGACGGGACTCTGGATTCCCGCTTGCGCGGGAATGAGCGGAGCAAGGTGCTGCGGTCGTTCATCCGTCTACTCCTTCCGCTGCGCCCGGCGCGTGACGCCACGGTCTTCGAGATCGCCGATGATGCGGCGTTGCGCGGCGTAATCGAACACGACCCAGGCGATCAGCGCCGCCACGGCAAAGGCGGTCACCGCATAGGCGGCGACGATGAAGTCGGCGTGCGGCCCGAGGTTCACGACCGCGCCTCCGCCATCGTCTGCGCCTGCATTAGCCGCATGCTGCGCACCCGCCGGCGCAGGATCTCGTTGCGCATGGCGGCCAGATGCAGCGTGATGAACAGCAGCGTGAAGGCGCCGGCCATGATCAGCAGCGGCACCAAAATCGAGGCGTCGATGGTGGCGCCGCCGAGCCGCAAGACCGACGCCGGCTGGTGCAGCGTGTTCCACCAGTCGACCGAGAACTTGATGATCGGGATGTTGACGGCGCCGACCAGCGTCAGGATCGCGGCGGCGCGCGCGCCGCGGCCGGGCTCTTCCGCGGTCCAGTACAGCGCCATGACGCCGAGATAGAGCAGAAACAGGATCAGCACCGAGGTCAGCCGCGCGTCCCAGACCCAGTAGGTGCCCCAGGTCGGTCGGCCCCACAGCGCGCCGGTGATCAAGCAGATGAGCGTGAAGGCGGCACCGATCGGGGCCACGGCCTTGCCGGCGACGTCGGCCAGCGGATGCCGCCACACCAGTGTGCCGAGCGCGGCTGCGCTCATGATCACCCAGCCCATCATACCGAGCCAGGCAGCAGGCACGTGCAGGAACATGATCTTGACGGTGGCGCCCTGCTGGTAGTCGTCCGGTGCGTAGGCGGCGCGGTAAAGGCCGATGGCGAACACCAGCGCGGTCGCGGCCACCAGCCAGGGCAGCACGCGGTTGACCAGCGCCAGGAAGCGCGTCGGGTTGGCAAGATCGATTACAGCCATCGGCGGCCTTCTATCACGCATAAGTTTGACGGGGCCATCATTCGAGGCCGTGCCGCAGCGCCGCAGCCGCGGCAATCGGGCCGAGCACCAGGCTGGCCAAGGATAAAGCACAAAGAATGGTGAAAGGGGGGCCGAACGGCGCGGGCCCGACAATGGCGGCATTGGCGGCGGCGACGCCGAAGATCAGCACCGGCACGGTCAGCGGCAGGATCAGCACCGGCAGCAGCAGGCCGCCGCGCCGCAGCGCCACCGACAGCGCGGCGCCGACCAGGCCGATGAAGGTCAGCGCCGGGGTGCCGGCGAGCAGCGTCAGCGTCACCCATCCCATCGCCCGCAATTCGACATTCAACATCAGTCCCAGCACCGGCGCGACGATCACGAGCGGCAGACCGGTGGTGATCCAGTGCGCCAGCGCCTTCGCCAGCACCGCCAGTTCCAGCGGCATCCGGCCCATCATCAGCAGATCGAGCGAGCCGTCGTCCTGATCCATCGCAAACAGCCGGTCGAGCGCCAGAAGGCTCGCCAGCAGCGCGCCGAGCCACAGAATCGCCGGGCCGATCCGCGCCAGCAGATTGAGGTCGGGGCCTATGGCGAAGGGCATCAAAGTGACGACGATCAGGAAGAACAGCGCTCCCATCAGCGCGCCGCCGCCGATGCGCAGGCTGAGGCGGATGTCGCGGAGGAGGAGGGCGGTAAAGGCGGTCACGATGGAAGCCTCAGCAGCCCGCTCGTCCCCGCGGAAGCGGGGACCCAGGTCTTTCGAGGCCGGTGACGAGACAGTTCTGGATTCCCGCTTTCGCGGGAATGAGCGGAGTTTTTGGCCGCCGTCCTCATCCTTCCGCCCCCAGCCTCAACTCGCGCGCCTGCGTCAGTCCGATCGGGCCGTGCGCCGCCGCGACGATCAGGCCGCCGCCGGCGAGATGGCCGCGCATCAGCTCCACCAGCCGGGCCTGCGATGGCGTGTCCAGCGCCGAAGTCGGCTCGTCGAGCAGCCAGATCGGCCGCGGTGCCGCCACCAGCCGGGCAATCGACAGCCGCCGCCGCTGGCCGGCCGACAAATAGGCGGCCGGCAGATCGGCCAGCGCCGCCAGACCGACGGCCTCGAGCGCCGGCTCGATATCGTCCGCCGCGGCGCCGAGAAAGGCAGCCCAGAACCGCAGATTTTCACCAACCGAAAGCGTCGGCTTCAGCGCATCCTGGTGGCCGACATAATGGGCCTGCTCGGCGATGCTGGCCTCGGGCTCGCCGCCTTGCAGGTCGAGCGTGCCGCCGGCGATTCGCACCAGCCCCGCGATCAGGCGCAGCAGCGAGGACTTGCCGGCGCCATTGCGCCCGGCCACCACCAACGCCTCGCCGCTGGCGACGCTAAAACCGACGCCGGCGAAGACGTCGCGGCCGCCCCGGCTGCAGGCCAGATTGTCGGCGTTGAGCTGCATCAGGCGCCCACCGGCTGACGCAAGGCAGCAATGCCGATGGCGGAAAGACGTGGAAATCCGTGCATCCTGGCAGCGTTCCCGGTAAATCTTGCGCGAGCCACGAAAATACCTTTAAAGCCCATGCGGGCGGCGCTAGGTTAGCGGAATTCAAAGCTGAGTTCCGCCAGCGAGAAAACCCTTTCTTGCGAGGACCTTAGACCGAACCCGCGCCGATGTCCCCGCCGGGAAATGGAAACAGCCGACATGACGTCCCTCGACAGTTTTAAATGCTGCAAAACCCTCACGGTTGGTAGCAAGACCTACGCCTATTTCAGCCTCCCGGTCGCCGAGAAAAACGGACTGAAGGGCATCTCGCGCCTGCCGTTCTCGATGAAGGTGCTGCTGGAGAACCTGCTGCGCAACGAAGACGGGCGCACGGTCACCAAGGACGACATCAAGGCCTGTGCCGAATGGCTCAAGACCAAATCCTCCGAGCACGAAATCGCGATGCGCCCCGCGCGCGTGCTGATGCAGGATTTCACCGGCGTGCCGGCGGTGGTCGATCTGGCCGCGATGCGCGACGCGATGAAATCGCTCGGCGGCGATCCGAAGAAAATCAATCCGCTGGTGCCGGTCGATCTCGTCATCGATCACTCGGTCGCCGTGACCTTCTTCGGCGACAACCAGGCCTTCAAGAAAAACGTCGAAGAGGAATACCGGCAGAACCAGGAGCGCTACCAGTTCCTGAAGTGGGCCGCGCTGTCGTTCGATAACTTCAAGGTCGTGCCGCCCGGCACCGGCATTTGTCACCAGGTCAATCTCGAGTACCTGTCGCGCGTGGTCTGGACCAAGAAGGACAAGGTCCAGGTCGACGGCAAGGCGGCGACCATGGAAGTCGCCTATCCCGACTCGCTGGTTGGCACCGACTCGCACACCACCATGGTGAACGGCCTCTCGGTGCTCGGCTGGGGCGTCGGCGGTATCGAGGCGGAAGCCGCGATGCTCGGCCAGCCGCTGTCGATGGTGCTCCCCGAGGTGATCGGCTTCAAGCTGTCGGGCCGCCTCAAGGAAGGCGTCACCGCGACCGATCTGGTGCTGACCGTCACGCAGATGCTGCGCGCCCGCGGCGTGGTCGGCAAGTTCGTCGAATTCTTCGGCCCCGGCCTGACGCATCTGACGATCGCCGACCGTGCCACGCTCGGCAACATGGCGCCGGAATACGGCGCCACCTGCGGCTTCTCGCCGATCGACGATGACACCATCACGTTCCTGAAGAACACCGGCCGCCCGCCCGAACTGTGCGCGCTGGTCGCGGCCTACGCCAAGGCGCAGGGCATGTTCCGTATCAAGACCACGCCGGATCCGATGTTCACCGACGTGCTCAAGCTCGAGCTGTCGACGGTCGAGCCGTCGCTCGCCGGTCCCAAGCGCCCGCAGGATCGCGTTGCGCTCAAGGACGTGAAGATGGGCTTCGCCGGGTCGATGGACAAGGAATTCGGCAAGGCTGCCGAAATGACGAAGCGCGTCCCGGTCGAAGGCCACAAATACGATATCGGCCACGGCGACGTGGTGATCGCGGCCATCACCTCCTGCACCAACACCTCGAACCCGAGCGTCATGATCGGCGCCGGCCTGCTCGCCCGCAAGGCGGCGGCCAAGGGCCTGACGGCCAAGCCGTGGGTGAAGACCTCGCTGGCGCCGGGCTCGCAGGTGGTCGGCGAATATCTGGAAAAGTCGGGCCTGCAAAAGGACCTCGACAAGCTCGGCTTCAACCTGGTCGGCTTCGGCTGCACGACGTGTATCGGCAACTCCGGTCCGCTGCCGCCGCAGAACTCCAAGGCGATCAACGACGGCGACCTGGTCGCCGCCGCGGTGCTGTCGGGCAATCGTAACTTCGAGGGCCGCGTCAACGCCGACGTGCGCGCCAACTATCTCGCCTCGCCGCCGCTGGTGGTCGCCTACTCGATCGCCGGTTCGATGAACATCGATCTGATCAAGGACGCCCTCGGCGTCGATCAGAAGGGCAAGAAGGTGTTCCTCAAGGACATCTGGCCGTCGAACAAGGAGATCGGCGAGTTCGTCGACAAGAACGTCACCCGCAAGATCTTCGCCACCAAGTACGCCGACGTGTTCAAGGGCGACGCCAGCTGG
This sequence comes from Pseudolabrys sp., assembly GCA_022843325.1. GTDB lineage: Bacteria > Pseudomonadota > Alphaproteobacteria > Rhizobiales > Xanthobacteraceae > Pseudolabrys. The sequence continues at coordinate 92,903 of JALHNV010000002.1, forward strand.
CGCAAGATCAGCATCAAGGGCGGCATGACCTATGCGTGGGACAAGAAGTCGACCTACGTGCAGAACCCGCCCTACTTCGTCGGCATGAAGAAGACGCCGAAGCCGCTCGAGGACATCGTCGATGCCCGCGTGCTGGCGCTGCTGCTCGACTCGATCACCACCGACCACATCTCCCCGGCCGGTTCGATCAAGATCGACTCGCCGGCCGGCAAATATCTGATCGCCAACAAGGTTAAGCCGGCCGACTTCAACCAGTACGGCACACGGCGCGGCAGCCATGAAGTGATGATGCGCGGTACCTTCGCCAATATCCGTCTGAAGAACCAGATGGTGCCGGGCGTCGAAGGCGGCGTCACCGTCCACTATCCCTCGAAGGAGCGGATGACGATTTACGATGCGGCCATGAAGTACAAGGCCGAGAAAGTGCCGCTGGTGGTGTTCGCGGGCAAGGAATACGGCTCGGGTTCGTCGCGCGACTGGGCGGCCAAGGGCTCGCTGCTGCTCGGCATCCGCGCCGTGATCTGCGAATCCTTCGAGCGCATCCATCGTTCGAACCTTGTCGGCATGGGCATCATGCCGCTGGTATTCGAGGAAGGGACCAGCTGGAAATCGCTCGGTCTCAAGGGCGATGAGACGGTGACCATTCGCGGCCTGCACGGCGAACTCAAGCCCAACCAGCGGCTGATCGCCGACATCGTGTCAGGGACCGGCACGCTCAAGCGGGTGCCGCTGATCTGCCGGATCGATACGCTGGACGAACTGGATTATTTCCGGAACGGCGGCATCCTGCAGTACGTGCTGCGGCAATTGGCTGGGTGAGGACCGCTTCCCCCGACCTGGACCGCCATGCAACAAGCCCCTCACTGCGAAGTGAGTGGCGGGTGATCGATGCCGCTTCTATCAAGGGGCAACATCGGGGCGGGGGCCAGGTGGAAACGGGATGAACTATCGCCACATCACCATCGCGCTTGCGCTGGCCTGCGCGCCTCTGGCGGCCTCGCCGCCGGCGGCCGCAAGCGAGCCGCGGGCGGTGATCGAGCTGTTCACCAGCCAGGGCTGCTCGTCATGTCCGGCGGCCGACAAGTTGCTGGCCGAACTGGCGTCCCATGATCCGTCATTGCTGGTGATGACGCTGGCCATCGACTACTGGGATTATCTCGGCTGGAAGGACACGCTGGCCTTGCACGGCCACTCCAAGCGACAACGCGGCTATGCCGAGGCGCGCGGCGACCGCAAGGTCTACACGCCGCAGGTTGTGGTGAACGGGGTCAGCCATGTGCTCGGCAGCGACAAGGTGGCGATCGAGAACGCGGTGGCGCAGACCCGGCGCAACGCCTCGCCTCTGACCGTGCCGGTTCAGGTAAGCGTCGCCGACGGCATCGTGTCGGTCACGGTGGCGGCCGCCGCCGGCCAGCATCGCAGCGGTGAAGTCTGGCTGTGTCCGACCACCAATAAAGTGCCGGTGACGATCGAGCGCGGCGAGAACCGCGGCAACACCGTCACCTACAGCAACGTGGTGCGCCGCTGGGTCAAGCTCGGCGACTGGGACGGCACCGCGCAAACTTTCAGCGCGACGGTCGCCAGTGTGGCCGGCGCCAAACTTCGTCTTGAGGATGTCGACCGGCTCACGGTCCTCGTGCAGAGCGGCAACTCTACCAAGCCCGGCCTGATGCTGGGCGCCGCCTCCGCCAGCTTGCGCTGACGATTCCCCTTCTCTCGCCTGTGCTAAAAAAACGGGCCGGCACAAAGGCCGGCCCGAAGACTTGGGGATTGAACCGTACGCGGTACTCAACTGGCCCGGTCGACTGACCCCCGGGGGGCTGGGGGGCTGAGGAATCCGGAGATCAACCGGACCGGGCCTTGAGGCAACGGTCCAGTTATCCCCCCGCCGCGTGACCGGCAATTGACGAAAATAGGGCGTTATTGTGGGAAGTTCTGACGTGTTCGTGAGGGCCGAAAGCGGTGTTCCCGCACCGGATTCTGCCGGTGATTGCCGTCAAATGTCTCTTGCAGCACGCGTTTCCCGGCGCGATCATTACCGCCAACGTTAAGGAGGCGCCGCATGACGTTCGGTTCCGGCGATGTCGATCCAAGCCAGTCCCCCTCTTTTGGCAACGTCGTCACGACGCGAGGCGCCACCCCAGCCGCTCAGGTTACTTTCACCCGCCGCGAGCTGACAGCGATTCTCAATCTCTACGGCCGCATGGTCGCCGCCGGCGAGTGGCGCGACTATTCGATCGACTTCTTCAAGGATCGCGCGGTGTTTTCGGTCTACCGGCGGACCTCGGAGGCGCCGCTCTACCGCATCGAAAAAAACCCTAAGCTGGCGCAGCGCCAGGGCGCCTTCAGCGTCATCGCCGCCGCGGGCCTGATCGTGCGCCGCGGCCAGGAGCTCGACCGCGTGCTGCGCGCCATCGACAAGTCCTCGCTGTCGCTGGTGTGATGCGCCGGTGCCCCGGACGCAGAACCGGGGCCGTTCCATATTCTGAATGCGGGAAGGTCCCGGGTCTGCAGCGCATCGCAAGCGTGCTGCGCTGCGCCCGGGCGCAGGCGACTACGGCTTGCTGCGGCCGCCGTCGCCCAGCGCGCGCTGCATCAGCAGCGTGTCGCACCAGTGATCGTGCTTGAAGCCGACGTCCGGCAGGATGCCGATATGGTGGAAGCCTGTCGCCTTGTGCAGCGCGACCGAGCCCGCCTGCCGCGGTGAATCGCCGATCACCGCGATCATCTGGCGAAAGCCACGCGCTGCGCAGGCTTCGATCAGCGCCTCCAGCAAGGCGCGGCCGACACCGCGGCCCTGGTGCGTGGGCGCGACATAGACCGAGTCCTCCACGGTGAAACGATAGGCCGGCCGCGTCCGGTACAGCGCGGCATAGGCGTAGCCGGCGAGCTGGCCGGCATCGTCGTCGGCGGCGAGATAGGGAAAGCCCTTGCCGGTGATCTCTTTCATGCGGCGCGCCATCTCCGCTTCATCCGGCGCCTCAAGCTCGAACGAGGCGGTGCCGGTGCGCACCGAGTCGCCGTAGATGCGGGTGATGGCGGAAATGTCGGAGGCTGTGGCGGGGCGGATGGCGATGCTCATGGGAGATTCTGACCACAAAAAAACGCCCCGGCACAAGGGCCGGGGCGTTTGTCGAAGTCCTGTTCGTTGGGGCGGTTGGCTTTAGCGCCGTTAGCGCCGATCGCCCAAGAAGCGCAGCATGAACAGGAACAGCTTGATGAAGTCCAGGTAGAGCGTCAGCGCGCCCATCACCGTCTTGCGGCCCATGGAGGTGCTGTCGTCGTTGGCGTCATACATCTCCTTGATCTTCTGGGTATCCCAGGCGGTGAGGCCGGCGAAGATCAGGACGCCGATCGCCGAGATGGCGAACTCGAGCCCGCTGCTCTGCAGGAACATGTTGACGATCATCGCCAGGATCAGACCGAACAGGCCCATGATCAGGAACGAGCCGATCGGGGAGAGGTCACGCTGCGTGGTGTAACCGTACAGGCTCAACGCACCGAACGACGCCGCGGCGATGAAGAACGTGCGGGCGATCGAGGCGCCGGTGTAGGTCAGCATCACCGACGACAGCATGACGCCGAGCAGTGCCGCATACACCATGAACAGGGTCAGCGCGGTGCCGGCCTGCAGTTTGTTGATGCGGAAGCTCAGGAAGAACACGATGCCGATGGTGCCGAGGAACAGCACGATCATCAGCGGGCCGCCGTAGATCGTCTGGCCGAACGGCGTCAGCGCCAGCTTGCCCGCGACCGACGAGTCGACCACGGCGGCGTTGAAGGTGAACCAGGCGACGACGCCGGTCAGAGCAACGCCGGCGGCCATGTAGTTGTAGATGCTGAGCATGTAAGCGCGCAGACCGGCATCGATCTCCGCGGCACGCGCGGTGCCGAAGCCGCCGCGGGCAGCTACGTTACGGTCGAAGTCCGACATCGAATTTCCCTCTCTCAAGTCCCGGCGGTTCGCCGGGCACGTCAGGCGCGCCGGCGATGGCCGTCGCGCTCGTGTTGCCTCGAATGTAGTGGTTGATCAGTCTGCGCGCCAGATATGGCTCGATCATGACCCTGCTTCATTGCTGATCGTTAACCAGCTGCAACACCCATTATAGCCGGAAACAGCCGCCGCGTCAGGGGGGTAGGCTGACGCGGCGGAATGTCGCTGGCTATAGATTGCGCAGGACCGGGGCCGGCTTCTGCCCCAGCGCCGAGAAGGTGCCGGCGAGGCCGAGCGCCACCGTCACCGTCACCGCCGCCACCGCCGCCACCAGCGCCGGCACCGGCAGCCAGGTGAAGTTCAACCGCATGATTTCCGCGACAATCAGCCAGCTGGCGAGCGAGCCGCACAGCACCCCGAACGCCGCGGTGGCGACGCCCAGCATCAGGTATTCGATGGTATAGGCGCCGAGCAGCCGGGCCCGGGTGGCGCCCAGAGTTTTCAGGATCACCGCGTCATAGACCCGGTGGCGGTGGCCGGCGGCCAGCGCGCCCCCCAGCACCAAGGCCGCGGCCAGCAAGGTGATGGCGCTGGCGCCGCGAATCGCCAGCACCAGGTTACCGACCAGCGCCGCGATCGCCTCCAGCGCGTCCTTGACCCGGACGCTGGTGACCATCGGGAATTCGTCGGCCAGAGCCCGGATGATGGCGCCCTCCTGCTGCGGCGAACCGCCATCCAGGTAGGTCAGCGTTGCCAGATGGGTATGCGGCGCGCCGCGGAACGTCTGCGGCGAAAACACCATGACGAAATTGATGCTCAGGCTCTGCCAGTCCACGGTGCGGGTATTGGCGATGGTGGCGGTGATGTTGCGGCCGAGCACGTTGACGGTGACCTCGTCGCCGAGCGTCAGGCCGAGCCCGTCGGCGATCCGTTTCTCGAATGAGACAAGCGGCGGGCCATCGTAATCGGCCGCCCACCACTGGCCCTCGACCAGACGCGAACCGGCGGGGGTCGTGTTGCTGTAGGTAATGCCGCGGTCGTTCTGCAGCACCCATTCGGTGTCGTCGGTGGCCTTGATGTCCTCGGCGCGGATTCGTTTCGCCGAAACGATGCGGCCGCGCAGCATCGGCACTTCCTCCACCGACGCCGCCGGCGCCTGCTTGTGCAGGAAGCCGGTGAAGCGTTCGGCCTGCTCGGACGGAATGTCGAGGAAGTAGAACGACGGGGCCTTGGCCGGCAATTCATTGGCGAACTGCTGGCGCAGATTGGCGTCGATCTGCACCACCGTGACCAGCAGGGCGATGCCGAGGCCGAGCGACAGCACGATGGTCGGCGTTAATGCACCCGGCCGGTGGATATTGGCGACCGCCATGCGCAGGCTGGTGGACCGCGCCCGCGGCGCGCGTGCCGCCAGCGCCATCAGCATCGTCGCCACCAGCCGCAGCAGCACGAACGTCGCGGCGGCGACGCCGACATAGATGATGGCCACACGCCGGTCATAGGCCAGCAGCACCGCCGCTGCGGCCAGGATGGCGACGGCAATGACCGTGAGCACCACATAGGTGGGCCGGGGCCAGCCGGACCGAGGTGTGACCCCATCGCGAAACAGCGCGCCGACCGGCACGTCGTGGGCGCGGCCGAGCGGCCACAGCGTGAAGGCCAGCGCCGTCAGCAGGCCATACAGCAGCGCCAGCACCAGTTCGGCCGGATGAAACGCCGGCGTTAGCGGCAACGGGATAATGGCGCCGAAGGTCCAGGAAATCAGGAACGGCAGTGCCGCGCCGAGGATGGCGCCGATGACGCCGCCGATCAGCGCCAGCACCAGAACCTGCGTCAGGTAGATGGCGAAGACGCGCCGGCCGCTGGCGCCGAGCGCCTTCATGGTGGCGATGACCTCGCGGCGGCGGTCGAGATGGCTTTTCACCGCATTGCCGACGCCGACGCCGCCGACCAGCAGCGCGGTCAAGCCGACGATGGTGAGGAATTGGGTGAAGCGATTGACGTTGCGCTCGAGTTGCGGCGAGGCATTGCTGCGGCTGCGGATTTCCCAGCCGGTTTCCGGCAGTTCCGCGCGCGCCTGCGCCGTGACGGCTTGCACCGCGGCATCGGTGTTGCCACCGGGCGGCAACTGCAACCGGTAATTCCAGCGCACCAGGCTGCCGGGCTGGATGAGACCGGACGCGCGCAGCGCCGCCTGATTGACCAACAGGCGCGGGCCGAAGCCGACGCCGGCAGCCAGTTTGTCCGGCTCGGAGGTCAGCGCAGCGCGGATCTCGATGGTCGCGGTGCCGACCGTCAGCCGCGTGCCTGTGGCGATATTCAGCCGCGCCAGCAGTGTCGGATCGGCCGCGGCGCCGAAAACGCCATCGCGCTCCGCCAGCACTTCCGGCAAGGGGCCGGCTGGATCAAGAACGACCTCGCCGAACAGCGGGTAGGCCGCATCGACCGCCTTCACTTCCACCAGCGTGGCGTCGCCGGGTGTGCCTTGCGCATCGATGACGCGCGCCATCGCCCGCATGGTGGCGGTGTCCGAGAGGGTGCCGCGGCTGGCGAGGAAGGCGCGTTCTTTCGGTGCGGCTTCGCGCTGGATCAGCGAGAACGACAGGTCGCCGCCGAGGATGACCCGGCCTTGCCGTGACAATCCGTCGGTGAGGCTGGCGGCCAGCGAACTGACGCCGGCGATCGCCATGCAGCCGAGCGCGATACAGGCAATGAAAACGTAGAACCCCTTCAGGCCGCCGCGCAGTTCGCGCAGGGCGAACCGGAGGGGCAGAAAGCGGTCATGTCCCGGGGCAACGGCGGCGGCGGGAGTGGGCGCCCTCATGTCGTGCTCACGCTGTCGACACGGCCGGAGCGCAGCCGCACCACGCGGCCGCAGCGTTGCGCCAGCGCGTTGTCGTGCGTCACCAGCACCAGCGTGGTGCCGCGCTTGGAGTGACCGGCGAACAGGAGATCGACGATCTGCTGGCCGGTGCCCTCGTCGAGATTGCCGGTCGGCTCGTCGGCCACCAGAATGGCGGGATTGGGCGCCAGCGCGCGCGCCACCGCGACACGTTGCTGCTCGCCGCCGGACAACTGCGCCGGATAGTGGTTCAGGCGCTGGCCGAGCCCCACCGCGCCGAGTTCGGTCTCGGCGCGCTCCTGGGCATCGGCAATGCCGGCCAGTTCCAGCGGCACCGCGACGTTTTCCAGCGCGGTCATGGTGGGGATGAGGTGAAAGGACTGGAAGACGATGCCGACATTGCGGCCGCGGAAGCGGGCCAGCGCGTCCTCGTCCAGCGTGTTCAGGGCCTCGCCGGCGACATTCACGTGACCGGTATCGGTGCGCTCGAGGCCCGCCATGACCATCAGCAGCGTCGATTTGCCCGATCCGGACGGACCAACCAGGCCAACCGCCTCGCCCGTGCCTATATTGAGATCGATATCCTTGAGGATATGAACCCGGGCCGCACCTTGCCCGAGCGATAGATTGACGCCGGCCAGCGCAATTGCCGGCCCCGCCCTGGAGTTATCTGACATGTGGCCTCACGGTTATCGATCCGCCTCATATGGGACATTTATGGCCGGGGTCCAGCGCCTTGCGATGGCTGCTTTCGTCGCATCAGGCTTTGCCATCACGCCTGCCTCCGGCCAGACGGCCGATAAACCCGTCAAAATCGTGGTGCTGGGGGATTCCCTGTCGGCCGGCTACGGCCTGCCGGCCAATGCCGCATTCCCGGCCAAACTCGGCGCCGCACTGAAAGCCAAGGGCATTGCCGCCGACGTCGTCAACGCCGGCGTGTCCGGCGACACCGCCTCGGGCGGCCTCGGCCGGGTCGACTGGTCGGTGCCGGACGGCACCGATGCGGTGATCCTCGAGCTTGGCGCCAACGACGCGTTGCGCGGCATTGACCCGAAGGTGACGCAGGCGGCGCTGGATTCGATCCTGAAGAAGCTCACCGACCGCCGCATTGAGGTGCTGCTCGCCGGGATGCAGTCGCCGCCCAACATGGGATCGGACTATGCCCGCTCGTTCGGCGGCCTCTACACGACGCTGGCGGAGAAATACCCGGTCGTGTTTTTTGCGTTGTTTATAGATGGGGG
>JALHNV010000002.1:100929-125481 GCA_022843325.1 Pseudolabrys sp.
CCGAACGCCGCCGGCATCGATGTGATCGTCGAGCGCATCATGCCGAAGGTCGAGGAGTTGATCGCCCGCGTGCGCGCCGCACGCGCATCCTGACTTGTCGCGAAGCTTTATCCCATGCCGCGTTTGTTCACCGGGATTGAGGTTCCGCCTTCGGTCGGCGAGGCGCTGGCGCTGCTGCGCGGTGGGCTGCCGGGTGCACGCTGGATCGATCCGGAAAATTATCACGTCACGCTGCGCTTTATCGGCGATGTCGACGACATGACGGCGCAGGAGATCGCGCTGGAACTGGGCCGTGTCCGGCGCCGCGCGTTCGACCTGCATCTGGAAGGGCTGGCCTCTTTTGGAGGGCGCAAGCCACGCGCGGTGATCGCTTCGGTGCCGCCGGACCAGCCTTTGATGGAGTTGCAGGCCGAGCAGGAACGGCTGATGCGGCGCATCGGCCTGGAGCCGGAAAGCCGCAAATACACGCCGCATGTGACGGTGGCGCGGCTGCGCGAGTCGTCCAGCGTCGAGGTTGCGCAGTATCTGGCCGAGCGCGGCTATTTCCGAACCGCGGCGTTTCGGGTCGCGCAATTCGTTTTGTATTCGGCGCGCGCTTCGACCGGGGGCGGGCCCTATGTGGTCGAGGCGGCCTATCCGCTGGCCGCGCCCTAGGCTGCCCGCAGCATCCGCGATTGCGCATCGAGCACGGCCTGTCCGACGCCATAGGCATCGGCCATCGCCTCGCGCATGAGCGACAGCGGCGTCGAGCGCGGCGCATCGACTTCGCCGATGACGCTGCCGAAATCGAATGAAAGGTCGGCCTCGAACTTCCTGGCCAGTTGCTGCATGCGCCGGTTGTCGGCGAGGCAGTTCATGTGCAGGGTCTTGATGCCGCGGTTGCGCGCCGTCAGCAGCGTGCGCCGGAGCAATTCGGTGCCGATGCCATGGCTCTGCCACGGCTTCTCGATGCTGAAGGCGACCTCGGCCTGACGCTTGAACAAGGAGCCCGTCGGCCGCAATTCGGCAGCGCCTCGCAGCTGGCCGTCGACAAAGAAGCCGTGCACCACAACGCCCACGGCGGTCGCCGCCGCGGCGTGGCGAATGATGACTTCATCGGCGACGGCCCCGGAAAAGCGCCGGTGCCGGCTTTCCGGGTCGAGCCGGAGCAGATGGTCGCGGTAGGCGCCGGCTTCGCCGAGCCACAGTTTGCGGATGGCGCCCTCGTCGGGCAGGGCGTCATTCAGGGTCGATTTCATCGTCGTCAGCCCGATTCTCAAAACTCCCCCGAGTCCACCCCAGCATATGGTGCATTGCAGCAAAATTACGACCCCAATGCCCTCCAAAAAAGCTGAAATTTGGCAGTCATATAATAAAATCAATAACTTGCTGCGCAACATACATCCCTTTTGCTGCGCGAATTGCTGCAGTCATGTTGCAGCAACGGCGCAGCAAACCGACTCATCAGGCGGAGTTTGCTTCAAACACCCGATTTACACGCTGCGGCTCTCGCCTTAGGTGACAGCGCAGACCCTCACGCCCCTCCACCCACGGTCGCCAGGCCGCAAATCCGCCGATCAGCCGCTCGATGTCAGACAGTTTCAGCTCCCGCTACGCGGCGCTTGTAGCGGCCGGCAAGATCGAGGCCGATCCCGCCCAGGCCGAACTGGTGCGCCATCTCGCAGCGCTGGAAGCGCGGCTGGATCAACACCGGCTGGCGCAGAAGTCGTCGTCGCTCGGCTGGCTGTTCGGCCGGCGCGAAAAGGCGGGGCCGCCGCTGAAAGGTCTATACGTCCACGGCGAGGTCGGCCGCGGCAAGACCATGCTGATGGACATGTTCTTTGAAGCGACGGCCGAGCCGCGCAAGCGGCGGGCGCATTTCCACGAATTCATGGCCGACGTTCATGAACGGGTTCATGAATTCCGCCAGGAGGACAAATCCGACAAGGGCGCCAGCGGCGCCGAGGATCCGATCATGCGCGCCGCCGCCGCCATTGCCGAGGAAACCCGGCTGGTGTGCTTCGACGAATTTCACGTCACCGATATCGCCGACGCGATGATCCTCGGCCGCCTGTTCACGCGCCTGTTCGAACTCGGCGTGGTGATGGTGGCGACCTCGAACGTGGCGCCGAACGACCTCTACAAAGACGGCCTCAATCGCGCGCTGTTCCTGCCGTTCATTGCGCTGCTGCAGCGCCATTGCGAGGTGGTGCGGCTGGATGCGCGGGTCGATTTCCGGCTCGAAAAGCTGACCGGTGTGCCGACCTGGTATGTGCCGCCGGATGCGAAGGCGGAAGCAGCGCTGGACGATGCCTGGCGGCGGCTGGCCGGCGGGCATGACGGCGCGCCGCTCGAACTGATGGTGAAGGGCCGCAGCGTGCATGTGCCCAAGGCGGCCATGGGCGTGGCGCGTTTCACGTTCGAGGAGTTGTGCACGCAGCCGCTGGCCGCATCCGACTTTCTCAAGCTGGCGCACGAATTTCACACCGTCATCATCGATCGCATTCCGGTGATGGATTTCGATCGCCGCAACGAGGCCAAGCGCTTCATCATCCTGATCGACACGCTGTACGACCATTCGGTGAAGCTGCTGGCCTCGGCCGAGGCGCAGCCCGACGGGCTCTATGTCGGCACCGAAGGCTACGAGGCCAACGAGTTCAAGCGCACCGCCTCGCGGCTGATCGAGATGCGGTCGCAGGCCTATCTCGGTTTGCCGCACGGCCCGCGTCAGGGTGCGGCCATCGATCCGGGAAAGATCGTCGAGACCTGAGACGAGGTTGCACGCTTCATCTCATCGCGCCATGGCGGCCGGCAGGCCGGCATTATTGCAACGCACCAAGAAGCTGCAAAAATTTTGAACACCCTCTGGACAGGCGTCATGGTGTCTGCTGGTATAATGTATACACGATGAGATTTCGGGGGAGGTATGTTGCTGCATTACAGCAAAATCGATAAGCCACATCCGGCCGTGCTCCGCGGCAGCAGCAAAGAGTTTTCTCATCATGGCGCGTAATAAAATTGCGTTGATCGGCGCTGGTCAGATCGGCGGCACTCTCGCCCACCTCATCGGTCTCAAGCAGCTCGGCGACGTCGTCATGTTCGACGTCATGGAAGGCATCCCGCAAGGCAAGTCGCTCGACATCGCGCAGTCTTCGCCGGTCAACCGTTTCGATGCCAAGTTCACCGGCGCCAACAGCTATGAAGCGATCGAAGGCGCCGACGTCTGCATCGTCACCGCCGGCGTGCCGCGCAAGCCCGGCATGAGCCGCGACGATCTGCTCGACATCAATCTGAAGGTGATGGGACAGGTCGGTGCCGGCATCCAGAAATACGCCCCGAACGCTTTCGTCATCTGCATCACCAACCCGCTCGATGCGATGGTGTGGGCGCTGCAGAAGTCCTGCGGCCTGCCGCAGCAGAAGGTCGTCGGCATGGCCGGCGTGCTCGACTCGGCGCGCTTCCGCTATTTCCTCGCCGATGAATTCAACGTCTCGGTCGAAGACGTCACCGCCTTCGTGCTCGGCGGCCACGGCGACACCATGGTGCCGCTGACGCGCTACTCGGCCGTCGCCGGCATTCCGGTGCCGGATCTGGTCAAGATGGGCTGGTCGACGCAGGCCCGCATCGACGAGATCGTCAAGCGCACCGCCAATGGCGGCGCCGAGATCGTCAACCTGCTCAAGACCGGCTCGGCCTTCTACGCGCCGGCGGCGTCCGCCATTGCCATGGCGGAGAGCTACCTGCTCGACAAGAAGCGCGTATTGCCTTGCGCCGCCTGGCTCAACGGCGAATACGGCATCAAGGATCTCTACGTCGGCGTGCCGGTGGTGATCGGCGCCAAGGGCGTCGAGCGCATTGTCGAAGTCGAGTTCACCGGCAGCGAGCGCGCCGCGTTCGAGAAGTCGGCGGCGTCGGTGCAGGGTCTGGTCGAAGCCTGCAAGAAGATCGCGCCCACTCTCGCCTGAGCAACCACAAGAGCGAACGGCCACCCCGGGGAGCAAACGATGAATATCCACGAGTACCAGGCGAAGGAGGTGCTGCGCGAATTCGGCGTGCCGGTACCGCGCGGCGAGGCGGCTTTCACCGTCGACGAAGCGGTCAAGGGCGCCGAGAAGCTCGGCGGCCCGGTCTGGGTGGTCAAGGCACAGATTCACGCCGGCGGCCGCGGCAAGGCCGGCGGCGTGAAAGTCGTCAAGTCGATCGATGACGTGAAGAAAGAGTCGGCCCGCATTCTCGGCTCGACGCTGGTCACGCATCAGACCGGCCCGGCCGGCAAGAAGGTCAACCGCCTCTACATCGAGGAAGGCTCGGCCATCGACAAGGAGTTCTATTTGTCGCTCCTGGTCGACCGCGAAAGCTCGCGCGTCGCCATCGTCGCCTCGACCGAAGGCGGCGTGAACATCGAGGAAGTCGCGCACGACACGCCGGAGAAGATCACGACCATCACGGTCGATCCGGTGGCCAATATCTGCCCGCACCACGTGCGCCGGCTGGCCAAGGCGCTCGGCCTCAACGCCGAGGCGCAGAAGCAGCTCAGCCCGCTGCTGACCAATCTCTACAAGGCTTTCGTCGACACCGACATGAGCATGCTGGAGATCAATCCGCTGGTGCTCACCAAGGACAACAAGCTGATCTGCCTCGACGCCAAGGTCGATTTCGACAACAACGCGCTGTTCCTGCATCCGCAGATCGCGGCGCTGCGCGACGAGACCGAGGAAGACGCCAAGGAAATCGAGGCGTCGAAATACGACCTCAACTACATTGCGCTGGAAGGCTCGATCGGCTGCATGGTCAATGGCGCCGGCCTGGCGATGGCGTCGATGGACATCATCAAGCTGTACGGCTCGGCCCCGGCCAACTTCCTCGACGTCGGCGGCAGCGCCACCAAGGAGAAGGTGGCGGCGGCGTTCAAGATCATCACCTCCGATCCGAACGTGAAGGGCATCCTGGTCAACATCTTCGGCGGCATCATGAAGTGCGACGTCATCGCCGAGGGCGTCGTTGCCGCGGTCAAGGAAGTCGGCCTCAAGGTGCCGCTGGTGGTTCGTCTTGAAGGCACCAATGTCGATCTCGGCAAGAAGATCATCAAGGAGTCGGGTCTCAACGTCACCACGGGTGACGATCTGGACGACGCCGCGCAAAAAATTGTCAAAGCCGTGAAGGAGGCTGCGTGATGGCTGTCCTCATCGACAAGAACACCAAGGTCATCTGCCAGGGCTTCACCGGCAAGAACGGCACCTTCCATTCCGAGCAGGCCATCGCCTACGGCACCAAGATGGTCGGCGGCACCTCGCCGGGCAAAGGCGGCTCAACCCATCTCAATCTGCCGGTGTTCGACACCGTGGAGGAAGCCAGGGCAAAGACCGGCGCCACCGCCAGCGTGATCTATGTGCCGCCGGCGGGTGCGGCCGATGCGATTGCCGAAGCCATCGAGGCGGAGATCGAGCTGATCGTCTGCATCACCGAAGGCATTCCGGTGAGCCACATGGTCAAGGTCAAGCGCTCGCTGGCCGGCTCCAAGTCGCGGCTGATCGGGCCAAACTGCCCCGGCGTCATGACGGCGGGCGAGTGCAAGATCGGCATCATGCCGGGCAACATCTTCAAGCCCGGCTCGGTCGGCATCGTGTCGCGCTCCGGCACGCTGACCTATGAAGCGGTGTTCCAGACCTCGCGCGAAGGCCTCGGCCAGACCACGGCGGTCGGCATCGGCGGCGATCCGGTCAAGGGCACCGAGTTCATCGACGTCCTGGAGATGTTCCTGGCCGATCCGAAGACCACGTCGATCGTCATGATCGGCGAGATCGGCGGCTCGGCCGAGGAAGACGCCGCCCAGTTCCTCATCGACGAGGCCAAGCGCGGCCGCAAGAAGCCGATGGTCGGCTTCATCGCCGGTGTCACCGCGCCGCCGGGACGCCGCATGGGCCATGCCGGCGCCATCATCTCCGGCGGCAAGGGCGATGCCGGCTCCAAGACGGCGGCCATGGAAGCGGCCGGCATCAAGGTGTCGCCGTCGCCGGCCCGTATCGGCAAGACGCTGGTCGACGTTCTCAAGGGCTAAATCGACGCCGCTGCACCGGGCAAGGCCGGTGCAGCGGATGTCGTCGGCCGTTTCTCCCGCACGCGGGTCAGACCCGATGCTGTGGCTTGTGCTTTTCCTGCTGGTCTGCGGCCTGTTCTCGGCCGGATTTATCGCGGTCGCGCGGCGAGGCCGCCGCATCTGGCCGTACTGGCTCGGCGGCGTCGTCATCGCCGGCCTTGGCAGCCTGCTGTTCTCGTCCCTGTTTTACGCCGGGCATTCCGGCGTGGATGCGGTGAATGCCACCGCCCTGCTGACCGCCACGCTGGCGGTTCCGGCCACTGTCGCCGTGACGGTCGGCGCCATGGTGGCCTCGGGCTTCCGGCGATTGCCCGGCCGCCAGCCGGGCGGCCAGCGGCCGTTTTGACCCGAAAGTTCAAAATTACGGCAGTGCAAATGCCCGAATCTGCGGTATTACCCTCCGCAACGCCGGCGTCGCGAAGTATTGAAGTCGTGATTCAGCTTTTCCTCTTTCGTTGACGTACAAGCGACGCAAATAGGGTCAATGATCGGTTTTGCCGGTCGGTCCGTCCCGCCGGGGACGGCACAAAAATGCGGGGCATGGGTCCCGTCAGGATTGAAAAACATGTCCCGCCAGGACTCCAACGCCGCCTTTTCCCGCACGTCGTTCCTCTACGGCGGCAACGCCGCCTACATCGAGGACCTCTACGCCAAATATGAAGCCGACCCGGCCGCGGTCGATGCCGAATGGCAGGAGTTCTTCAAAAGCTTGAAGGACGACGGCGCCGACGTGACCAAGAGCGCCAAGGGCGCCTCCTGGCAGAAGCCGAACTGGCCGCTGCGTCCCAATGGCGATCTGGTCGCCGCGCTCGATGGGCAGTGGGCCGAAACCGAAAAGAAGATCGGCGAAAAGATCACCGCCAAGGCGCAGGCCAAGGGCGTCGAACTCGCTGCCGCCGACGTGATGCAGGCGACGCGCGATTCGATCCACGCGCTGATGCTGATCCGCGCCTACCGCGCGCGCGGCCATTTCCACGCCAAGCTCGATCCGCTCGGTCTTGAGCCGCAGAGCAACGAAGAAGAACTCGATCCGAAGAGCCACGGCTTCAATGAGGCCGACCTCGATCGCAAGATCTTCCTCGACATGGTGCTTGGCCTCGAATTCGCGTCGATGCGCGAGATCATCGCCATCTTGCGCCGCACCTACTGCCAGACGCTCGGCGTCGAGTTCATGCACATTTCCAACCCGGCCCAGAAGGCCTGGATTCAGGAACGCATCGAAGGCCGCGACAAGGAAATCACCTTCACCCGCCAGGGCAAGCGCGCCATCCTCAACAAACTGGTCGAAGCCGAAGGCTTCGAAAAGTTTCTCGACGTCAAGTTCACCGGCACCAAGCGCTTCGGTCTCGACGGCGGCGAATCGCTGATCCCGGCGCTGGAGCAGATCATCAAGCGCGGCGGCAATCTCGGCGTCGAGGAAATCGTTGTCGGCATGTCGCACCGCGGCCGGTTGAACGTGCTGACCCAGGTGATGGGCAAGCCGCACCGCGTGCTGTTCCACGAATTCAAGGGCGGCTCGGCGACGCCGGACGACGTCGAAGGCTCCGGCGACGTGAAGTACCATCTCGGTGCGTCGTCGGACCGCGAATTTGACGGCAACAAGGTGCATCTGTCGCTGACGCCGAATCCGTCGCATCTGGAAATCGTCGACCCGGTCGTGCTCGGCAAAGTGCGCGCCAAGCAGGACCAGCACAACGTCACGCCGGAAGACCGCCGCGTGGTGATGCCGCTGCTCATTCACGGCGACGCGGCCTTCGCCGGCCAGGGCGTGGTGGCTGAATGCTTCGGCCTGACGGGCCTGAAGGGCTATCGCACCGGCGGCAGCCTACACTTCATCGTCAACAACCAGATCGGCTTCACGACCTATCCGCGCTACTCGCGCTCGTCGCCATATCCGTCCGACGTCGCCAAGATGATCGAGGCGCTGATCCTGCACGTCAACGGCGACGATCCGGAAGCGGTGGTGTTCGCGGCCAAGGTGGCGACCGAATATCGCATCCAGTTCCAGCGGCCGGTCGTCATCGACATGTTCTGCTACAGGCGCTTCGGTCACAACGAAGGCGACGAGCCGTCGTTTACCCAGCCGCTGATGTACAAGAAGATCCGCGCGCATCCCTCGACGCTGGAAATCTACAGCCAGAAGCTGATTGCCGAAGAGGTCGTGACCCAAGGCGAAATCGACAAGATGAAGGCCGACTGGCGCGCGCGCCTGGAAGCCGAGTTCGAGGCCGGCGCCGGCTACAAGCCGAACAAGGCGGACTGGCTCGACGGCCGCTGGTCGGGGCTGAAGGCGGCCGGCGATGCCGACGATCCGCGCCGCGGCAACACCGGCGTCGATGCCGACGTGCTGAAGGATATCGGCAAGAAGATCACCGCCGTTCCGGACGGCTTTGTCGTCCACAAGACCATCCAGCGCTTTCTCGACAACCGCGCCAAGGCGATCGACACCGGCGAGGGTATCGACTGGGCGACGGCAGAGGCTCTCGCCTTCTGCACGCTGCTCAAGGAAGGTCACCGTGTTCGCCTGTCCGGCCAGGACTCGGAGCGCGGCACGTTCTCGCAGCGCCATTCGGTGCTGTTCGACCAAAACACCGAAGAGCGCTATACCTCGTTCAATCATCTGGGCGAGCCGCAGGCGGCTTATGAAGTCCTGAACTCGATGCTGTCGGAAGAAGCCGTGCTTGGCTTCGAATACGGCTACTCGACGTCAGAGCCGAGCGCGCTGACGCTGTGGGAAGCGCAGTTCGGCGATTTCGCCAACGGCGCGCAGGTGGTGTTCGACCAGTTCATCTCCTCCGGCGAACGCAAATGGCTGCGCATGTCGGGTCTCGTCTGCCTGCTACCGCACGGCTATGAAGGGCAGGGACCGGAGCACTCCTCGGCCCGCCTCGAGCGCTTCCTGCAGATGTGCGCCGAGGACAACATGCAGGTGGCGAACTGCACCACGCCGGCCAACTACTTCCACATTCTGCGCCGGCAGCTGAAGCGCGAAATCCGCAAGCCGCTGATCCTGATGACGCCGAAGAGCCTGCTGCGCCACAAGCGCGCGGTGTCGCGGCTCGACGAGCTTGCCACGGGCACCACGTTCCACCGTCTGCTGTGGGACGATGCCCAGTTGCTGGCGAACGAGCCGATCAAGCTGGTGGCCGACGACAAGATCCGCCGCGTCGTGATGTGCTCCGGCAAGGTCTATTACGATCTTTACGACGAGCGCGAAAAGCGCGGCATCAACGACATCTATCTCCTCCGCGTCGAGCAACTGTATCCGTTCCCGACCAAGGCGATGGTGGCCGAACTGTCGCGCTTCAAGCAGGCGGAGATGGTGTGGTGCCAGGAAGAGCCGCGCAACATGGGTGCCTGGTTCTTTGTCGATGTGTTCCTGAGCTGGGTGCTGAATCAGATCGGCGCCAAGCACCGCAACACGCGCTACGCCGGCCGTCCGGCCGCCGCTTCCACCGCCGTCGGACAAATGACCAAGCACCTGGCCCAGCTCAAGCAGTTCATGGACGAGGCGCTCGGGTAGACTCTTCTTACCCTCCCCTTGGAGGGGGAGGGTCGGCAAGCATCGAACATTTTGTGAGATGCGAGCCGGGGTGGGGTGAATGAAGCAGATCAGGTCACCCCACCCCGCCGCGCGCGTCGCTCACGGCGACCCTCCCCCTCCAGGGGAGGGTGAAGAAGTAGAAATCGAAGGGTTTTCCCAATGACTGACATCCGCGTTCCCACCCTCGGCGAATCCGTCACCGAGGCCACCGTCGGCAAATGGTTCAAGCAGCCCGGCGAGGCGGTTGCGGTCGATGAGCCGCTGGTCGAACTCGAAACCGACAAGGTAACGCTTGAAGTGCCGGCGCCGGCCGCCGGCGTGCTCGGCGAAATCGCCGCCAAGACCGGTGAGACCGTCGGCGTTGCTGCGCTGCTTGGCCAGATCAAGGAAGGCGCCGCGGCCAAGGCCGTGAGCCCGACCGGCGCGCCCGACGAGAAGACCTCGCAGACCAAACCGATCGGCGCCGGCCCGGAAACGCCGAAGCCGCGTGCGCAGGACAAGCCGGAGGCCAAGACCCCCGAGGCCAAGCCGTCGGATTCTCCGGTGCCGCCGTCGGTGCGCAAGATTTCGGCCGAGAGCGGCATCGACCCGGCCAAGGTCGACGGCTCCGGCAAGCACGGCCAGGTCACCAAGGGCGACATGCTGGCGGCGATCGAACGCGCCGCGTCGCAGCCCACGCCGGTCGCGGCGCCGGTGCAGATGCGCGCGCCGTCTCCCGCCGACGATGCCTCGCGCGAAGAGCGCGTGCACATGACGCGGCTGCGCCAGACCATCGCCCGCCGCCTCAAGGATGCGCAGAACACCGCGGCGATGCTGACGACCTTCAACGAGGTCGACATGACCGCGGTCATGGCGCTGCGCGGCCAGTACAAGGACATGTTCGAGAAGAAGCACGGCGTGAAGCTCGGCTTCATGGGCTTTTTCGCCCGCGCCTGCATCCAGGCGCTGAAGGACGTGCCGTCGGTCAATGCCGAGGTCGACGGCAACGACATCGTTTACAAGAACTATTACCACATCGGCGTTGCCGTCGGCACCGAGAAGGGCCTCGTGGTGCCGGTGGTGCGCGATGCCGACCAGCTGTCGCTGGCGGGCATCGAGAAGAAGATCAACGAGTTCGGCAAGCGCGCCCGCGACGGCCAGCTCAAGATCGACGAGATGCAGGGCGGCACCTTCACGATTTCGAACGGCGGCGTCTACGGTTCGCTGATGTCGACGCCGATCCTCAACGCGCCGCAGTCCGGCATCCTCGGCATGCACAAGATCCAGGAGCGGCCGGTCGCGATCGGCGGCAAGGTCGAGATCAGGCCGATGATGTATCTGGCGCTGTCCTACGATCACCGCATTGTCGACGGCCAGCAGGCCGTGACCTTCCTGGTGCGCGTCAAGGATTGCCTGGAAGACCCGGCGCGGCTGGTTCTCGACCTGTAATTTTCACTCCGTCATGGCCGGGCTTGTCCCGGCCATCCACGCCTTGCTCTCTTGCTAGAAAGACGTGGATGCCCGGCACAAGGCCGGGCATGACGACGGATAGGTGATTGCTCATGTCCTACGATCTCATCGTCATCGGCACCGGCCCGGGCGGTTACGTCTGCGCCATTCGCGCAGCGCAGCTTGGCCTGAAAACCGCGGTGGTGGAGAAGCGATCCACCTTCGGCGGCACCTGCCTCAACGTCGGCTGCATTCCGTCGAAGGCGCTGCTGCATGCCTCCGAGCTGTTCGAGGAAGCCGGCCACTCGTTCGCCAAGATGGGCATCGGCGTCGGCACGCCGAAGCTCGACCTCAAGGCGATGATGGCGTTCAAGGACCAGGGCGTCGAGGGCAATACCAAGGGCGTCGAATTCCTGCTCAAGAAGAACAAGGTCGACACCTTCATCGGCACCGGCCGCATCGCCGCCGCCGGCAAGGTCGAGGTCAAGGGCGCCGACGGCAAGACCCAGACGCTTGAGACCAAGTCGATCGTCATCGCCACCGGCTCCGATGTCGCCAGGCTCAAGGGTATCGACATCGACGAGAAGCGCATCGTGTCGTCGACCGGCGCACTGGCGCTCGACAAGGTGCCGGAAAAGCTGCTGGTGGTCGGCGCCGGCGTCATCGGCCTCGAGCTTGGTTCGGTGTGGCGCCGGCTCGGCGCGCAGGTCACGGTGGTCGAATTCGTCGACGGCATTCTGCCCGGCATGGACAGCGAAGTGCGCAAGCAGGCGCAGCGGCTGTTCGAGAAGCAGGGCATGGCGTTCAAGCTGTCGTCCAAGGTCACCGCGGTCGACACCTCCGGCAAGAAGCTGAAGGCGACCATCGAACCGGCCAAAGGCGGCGCGGCGGAAACGCTCGAAGCCGACGTGGTGCTGGTGTCGATCGGCCGCGTTCCCTTTACCGACGGCCTTGGGCTCAAGGAGGCCGGCGTCACGCTCGACGAGCGCGGCCGGGTCAAGGTCGACCATTATTACGCGACCAACGTGCCGGGCATCTGGGCGATCGGCGACGTCATCGCCGGGCCGATGCTGGCGCACAAGGCCGAGGACGAAGGCGTCGCGGTGGCCGAGATCCTGGTCGGCCAGGCCGGCCACGTGAACTACGACGCCATTCCGAACGTGGTCTACACCTATCCGGAAATCGCCACCGTCGGCAAAAGCGAAGACGAGTTGAAGGCTGCCGGCGTCGCCTACAACGCCGGCAAGTTCCCGATGACCGCCAACGGCCGCGCCAAGGTCAACATGACCTCGGAAGGCTTCGTCAAGATCCTCGCCGACGCCAAGACCGACCGCGTGCTCGGCGTGCAACTGGTCTGCGCCGACGCCGGCAACATGATCGCGGAAGCCGCGCTGGCGATGGAGTTCGGCGCTTCCGCCGAAGACATCGCCCGCACCTGCCACGCCCACCCGACGCTGCCCGAGGCGGTGAAGGAAGCGGCCATGGCGGTCGCCAAGCGCGCGATTCATATGTAGCTGGGCTTTCCTGCAACCCCGCGGTGTCATTGCCGGGCTTGACCCGGCAATCCATGATGACATGGATTTCGGATCAGCCGTAAGTTGAACAGCGCGGAGCGGCTTCATGGACCCCCGGGTCACGCCCGGGGGTGACCGAGTTTGTGGCCGCGTGGAATGCTCAGGGGGGAGTCACCATGGCCAAAGGCCACAAGGATAAAGTCGCCGTCATCACCGGCGCCGCCAACGGGCTGGGTCAGGCCTTCGCCAAACGGCTGGCGGAAGATGGCGTCGACATCGCCTGCGTCGACATCGCCGATGCGGCGCCGACGGTGAAGCTGGTCGAAGCCGCCGGCCGCAAGGCGATCGCCGTCAAGTGCGACGTCTCCTCCGAGGACTCGGTCACGGCGATGGCGGCGAAGGTGCAGGACACGTTCGGCCGCGCCGACATCGTCATCAATACGGCCGGCATTTTCCCGCAGACCAATCTCGACACGCTGAGCTTCGCCGAGTGGAAACGCATTCTCGGCGTCAATCTCGACGGCACGTTTCTGGTCAGCATGGCCTTCATTCCGGGCATGAAGCAGCGCGGATGGGGCCGCATCGTCAGCATGTCGTCGTCGACGCTCGGCTCGGTCGTGACCGGCTTCGTGCCTTACGTGTCGAGCAAAGCCGGCATTGTCGGCTTTACGCGCGCGATGGCCAGCGAACTCGGGCCCTTCGGCATCACGGTCAACGCCATCCAGCCCGGCCTGACGCGAACGCCCGGCGCGACCGGGCGCCCGCCGCGGGCGGGCTTCGCCACCATGGACGACGAATTCAACGCGGTGGCGCAGTTGCAGGCCATCAAGCGCATCGAGGAGCCGGACGATCTAACCGGCGCGGTGTCGTTCCTGACCAGCGACGACGCCGCCTTCATCACCGGGCAGACGCTCAACGTCGACGGCGGCCGGGTCAGGTCCTGACCCGGTCGCGGCCTGCGAAGGCGGCGCCGATCAGATCAAATGCACGGCGTGCGGCGCCCACAGGCCGATGCCCATGAAGAACAGGCCGCCCAAGCCGGCCACGGCGGACAGCCAGCCCAGCAAGACGATGGCGGTGATGATCTCGGCCGACGCCAGCACGATGCCGATCTGGAACAAGGCCGACGCGATTTCATACTGATGATAGCGGGCGAGATGCGTGTCGCGGTCCTGCTCGAAGTGCTGTGCCTGCTCGCGCAACTCCTTGCGGCCGTCTTTTTCCTTCGGATCGGACTCGTAGCGCGCCACCGTCTGTTGCCAGGCCTCGACCTGCCTGGCCATGGCGGCCCTGGCCGCGGGATCGGTCACCGCGGGTATCTGCGCCGACATGGTTTCCGCGGCGGTGCGCAAGGTGGTCTGGCGGATGGTCTTGGCCTGGAAGAAATTCCAGGCGTCCGAGGCTTTGATGTTGAGGCTGATGCCTTCGGTCTGCGCGGCTTTGCCCAGCGTTTCGGAGAAGGCGAGGAACAGCGCCAGCACGGAAATCAGCAACGCGATCTTCTTGTTGCCGCCATGCGAGGCGGTCTCCGACTTTTCGACGTGTTCCAGATTTTCGTGCGGTCCCGCCATCGCGCCCTCCCGAGCATGCGGCGGGGACGATGCTCGCGCGGTTGACTGTCCGCAAGGCGGGCCGCGTCTTATCAACCGGGGTATTGTGAGCGCTGTAGCGTCAGGCGCGCGGATGGGCGCTGGCGTAGACTTCCAGCAGCCGCTCTGAATCGACGGCGGTATAGATCTGCGTCGTCGACAGCGAGGCGTGGCCGAGCAACTCCTGGATGGCGCGCAGGTCGCCGCCGCGCGCCAGCAGATGCGTGGCGAACGAGTGCCGCAGCGCGTGCGGCGTGGCGCTGTCCGGCAGGCCGAGCGCTCCGCGCATCCGCTCCATGGTCTGTTGCACGATGCGCGGCGACAGCGGCCCGCCGCGGGCGCCGATGAACAGCGGGCCGTTCGGCGGCAGCTCGAGCGGGCACAGCGCGATGTAATCGGCGATCGCCTGGGCAACCTGCGGCAGCACCGGCACCATACGGGACTTGCTGCCTTTGCCGACCACGGTGAGCGTGTCGCCGGTGCCGGGCAGCGGTGCCTGGCGGCGCGTCAGGCTGAGTGCCTCGGCGATACGCAGGCCGGAGCCATAGAGCAGCGCCAGCACCGCGGCGTCGCGGGAAATGATCCAGGGCGTGCGCGTTTCGCCGTCGCGCAGGCCGGTGTCGCCGATGCGCTTGGCGCTGGCGATGGTCAAAGGCTTGGGCAGTGTGCGCGCCAGCTTCGGCGTGCGCACGGCGGCGAGCGCGCCGACCTTGCCCTTGCCGTTGCGCTCGAGGTAGCGGGCGAAGGAGCGGGCCCCGGCCAGGCCGCGCATCAGCGTGCGGTTGCCGGCGCCATCGCCGCGCCGCGCCGCCATGAAGGCGCGCACATCGGCCGGCGTCAGTTTCTCGAGTTGGGAGAGCGATGGCGCGCCGCCGGTATGCTCGGCGAGAAAGCCGAGGAACTGGCCGACATCGCGCCGGTAGGCGTCTAGCGTCTTCGGCGACATCCGCCGCTCGGCGCCAAGAAAGCTCAGCCAGCCGGTCATTTCGGCGGCGACGTCGGGGGCGATGGTCGTTTGCACGGTCATAATCTGCTGTCGTTCCCGCGATGGCGCCGGGATGATAGTATGAGGGCTTCCTTCACCCTTTCTTAAGCGCGCGGAATCGGCCAAACCAGCATCATGGCTACACGCATCGTCGATGTATTGGTGCCGGTGGCGCTCGACCAGACCTATTCCTACCGGGTGCCGGAGGGACTGGACCTGGCGCCCGGCGACGTCGTGGCGGTGCCACTCGGCGCGCGCGGCGAGACCATGGGCGTGGTCTGGGCCGACAACGCCGAACCCAATCCGCGCTTCCACAACCGCATGAAGGACGTGATCGGCAAGCACGACGTGCCGCCGCTGAAAGCCGAGTTACGCCAGTTCGTCGACTGGGTGGCGGGCTATACGCTGGCCTCGCGCGGCATGGTGCTGCGCATGGCGCTGCGCATGGGCGACGACCTCGGCCCCGGCCGCGAACGCGTCGGCGTGCGGCTGGCCGGGCCGGCGCCGGCGCGCATGACACCGGCACGCGCCCGCGTGCTGCACGTCTTTGCCGACCGTCTGACCCGCTCGAAGAATGAGGCGGCGCAGGAGGCCGGCGTCAGCGTCGGCGTCATCGACGGGCTGATCGACGAAGGCACGCTGGAGACCGTGGTGCTGCCGCCGGAGCCGGTGGCGCTGCCGCCCGATCCGGATTTCCGCACGCCCGAATTCGCGCTGATGCAGATGGCGGCGGGCGACGCGTTGCGCACCACCGTCAACCAGGGCGGCTACACCGTGACGCTGCTCGACGGCGTCACCGGCTCGGGCAAAACGGAAGTCTATTTCGAGGCGGTTGCGGAAAACATCCGGCTCAAGCGTCAGACGCTGATCCTGATGCCGGAGATCGCCCTGACCGGGCAATCGCTCGACCGCTTCACCGAGCGCTTCGGCGTGCGGCCGGCCGAATGGCATTCGCAGCTCTCGCCGCGCAAGCGCGCGCGCACCTGGGCGGCGGTGGCGGCCAACGAAGTGCCGGTTGTCGTCGGCGCGCGGTCGGCGCTGTTTCTGCCTTATGCCGATCTCGGCCTGATCATCGTCGATGAGGAGCACGACCCCGCCTACAAGCAGGAGGACGGCGCGCATTATCACGCCCGCGACATGGCGGTGGTGCGCGGCTCGATTGCGAAGATCCCCGTGCTGCTCGCCTCGGCAACGCCCTCGGTGGAGTCGGAAGTCAACGCGCGGCGCGGCCGCTACAAGCGCCTGCATCTACCGGAGCGGTTCGGCGGCGCGCATATGCCGTCGATCGAGGCGATCGACATGCGGCGCGAGGCGCCGCCGCGCGGCCGTTTCATATCGCCGAAGCTGGCCGAAGCCGTGCAGATCGCGCTGGAGCGCAAGGAGCAGGCGCTGCTGTTTCTCAACCGGCGCGGCTATGCGCCGCTGACATTGTGCCGCGCCTGCGGCTTCCGGCTTCAATGCCCGAACTGCGATTCCTGGCTGGTCGATCATCGCTTCAAGCGGCGGCTGGTGTGTCACCACTGCGGCTTCAACATGCCGCCGCCGGCGCAATGCCCGAACTGCCATGCGACGGAAAGCTTTGCCGCCGTCGGCCCCGGCGTCGAGCGGCTGGAGCAGGAGGCGGCCGAGCTGTTTCCGGACAGCCGCATTCTCGTGCTGTCGAGCGATCTGGTGGAATCGATCGAGCGGCTGCGCATGGAGCTCGACGACGTCGCGCAGGGCCGCTTCGACATCATCGTCGGCACGCAGCTTGTCGCCAAGGGCCACCATTTCCCCAAGCTCAATCTGGTCGGCATTGTCGATGCCGATCTCGGCCTCGGCAATGGCGATCCGCGCGCCGGCGAGCGCACGTTTCAGCTGCTGCACCAGGTGGTCGGCCGCGCCGGCCGCGAAGAGGGCCGCGGCGTCGGCCTGTTGCAGACGCACCAGCCGGAGCATCCGGTGATGAAGGCGCTGATCTCCGGCGACCGCGAGGCGTTCTATTCGAGCGAGATCGCGTTGCGCGAGGCGAGTTCCTATCCGCCGTTCGGGCGGCTCGCCAGCATGGTCATCACCGCCAACGAGCGGCACGCGGCGGAATCGTATGGCCGCGCGCTGGCATCAGCCGCGCCCAAGGACGAGCAAGTCCGCGTGCTGGGACCGGCCGAGGCGCCGGTCGCGGTGGTGCGCGGTCGTCACCGCTTCCGGTTGCTCGTGAAGGCGCCGCGCGCCTACGACCTGTCGGGCTATCTGCGTGACTGGCTGGCCGCCGCGCCCAAGGTGCGCGGCAACGTCAAGCTCGAGGTCGACGTCGATCCGCAGAGCTTTTTCTAGACGGCCGTCATGCGGCGGCGATACCAGGCAAGCGCCGCGGCGATCATGCAGCCCGCCGCGATGCCGGCAATCAGGTTGACGAAGATGGTCAGCAGGAATGTCGCGACGAGCACCGCGGTGTCGCCGCGCATGGCGCGCAGCAACGCCCAGAAGTCGGCGCGATCCGTCATCGACCACGCCACCACCAGCAGCATGGCGCCCAGCGCGGCGAGCGGAATGAGTCCGATCAGCGGCGCCGCGAGCATCAGGAACAGCAGCAAGTAGGCGCAGTGCAGCATACCCGCGACCGGCCCCCGGGCACCGGCGCGGACATTGGTCGCGGTGCGGGCGATGGTGCCGGTGACGCAGAATCCGCCGAACAGCACCGAGACAATATTGGCCGCGCCTTGCGCACCGAGTTCGCCATCCGAACGATGGCGGGCGCCGCCCATCTTGTCGGCCACCACGGCCGACAGCAGCGATTCGATGGCGCCGAGAAGAGCAATCGCCGCGGCATCCGGCAGCAGCGTGATCGCTCTTTCCAAGGTGAACTGCGGCACCGACATCGGCGGCAGGCTGCGTGGCACTTCGCCGAACCGCGACACCACCGTCGCAATGTCGGGATGCAGCAGCGCGCACAGCAAGGTGGCGCCGGCGATAGCGATCAGGAATGCCGGCCAGTTCGGCCGCAGCAGCCGCACGATGAGGATGACCGCAATCGAGAAGGCGGCAATCGCCAGCGCGGCCCAGTTCACGCTGTCGATCGCGCCGCGCAAGGCGGCCAGCTTCGGCAGCAGCTCCGACGGCTCCTGCGCCAGCGTCAGGCCGAGAACGTCCTTGATCTGGCTGGCCGCGATGATCACCGCGATGCCGGCGGTGAAGCCGACGATCACCGCGTGCGGGATGTAACGGATCGCGCCGCCGAGCCGCAGCAGGCCGGCAGCGATCATCATGACGCCCGCCATCGCCGTCGCCAGCGCCAGGCCATCATAACCGTGACGCTGGACGATGCTGGCGACGAGGACGATGAAGGCGCCGGCCGGACCGCCGATCTGGAAGCGGCTGCCGCCGAACAGCGACACGATGAAGCCGCCGGCAATCGCCGTGTAAAGCCCGCGTTCCGGCGATACGCCCGACGCGATCGCGATGCCCATCGACAACGGCAGAGCCACCACCGCGACGGTCAGTCCGGCAATGGCGTCGGCTTGCAGGTCACGCCAGCCGTAGCCTTCACGAAAGACCGTGATCAGCTTGGGTGTGAACTGGCTGGCGTAGCTCGGCTTGGCAGGCGGCGGGGCGGTCATTCGTCAGACTCAGGAGATTGTCCGCAGTGTCCGGCTTCGTCCCCACCGGCGCAACTCAGTAATTGCCCTCAGGTGGCGGTTTGGCGCCCCGGCTCGCCGGCTGCAACAGCACGCAGGCGGCGGCAAAGAAGATCAGCACAAAGCCGATGATGTCGGGCACGGTCGGCCGCTCGCCCAGGAAAATGGTCGAGGCGGTGACGCCGACCACGGGCACCAGCAGCGCGCCGATGGTCGCGGTGACGGTCGGCAGCCGGCCGACGATCGCCCACCACAGAAAATGGGCAAGGCCGACGCCCAGCAGGCCGACATAAAGCACGGCGAGCAGCGTCGCGCCGCTGGCCGGCCAGATCCGCGGATAGCCTTCCACGATGACGGTGCCGGCGGCGATGAACAGAAAGCCGAACAGCAGTTGCCAGGCGGCGTTGGACAGTGGCGCAATCGTCGTCTTCACCCACTTCAGGTAGACGGTGGCGAAAGCCCAGCTCAGCGCGCAGGCCAGCGAATACATGACGAAAGGCGGGAAGCCGTCGGCAAACAGCGGCCACGCCAGCACCACGATGCCGGTCACGCACAGGCCGAAGGCGAACAGGCCGATCCGGTTCATCCTCTCGCCCAGCATCAGGCGGCCGAGCAGGGTGGCCCAGATCGGCATCGAATAGGTGATGATCACGGCGCGTGAGGTGGCGCCGTTGAGTTGGGCGAAGGCGGACAGGATCTGGAACGCCGCGACGTTGAAGAATCCCGCCACCATGACGTGTACCGCCTCGCCGCGGGGGATGCGCAGGTCGTAGCCGCCCATCCTGGCGGCGGCAAACAACGTCGCCGCGCCGATGGCGGAACCGGCAAAGCGCAGGCTCCACGGCGATATCTCCTGCAGCGCCACCGCAGCGGCGATCCAGTTCAGGCCCCAGGCAAAGGCCAGCAGGACGACCAGAAATCTGGCCGTTCCGGCGCCCTCGGCCCTGGCGGTCACATGCGGCATTGTGTCTTGGCCCCGGCGGTCGTCCTGGTTCCGGTGCGACACCGCGCGGTTCCAAGATCGCGCAACCTAATGCGGCGGCGGCGCGCTGGCGAGGCATGGCTGCGATGCGATTTGGCCGCTGCGGACTGGCGCCAAGCCACCGTTTTATCTCGGGTTGCCTTGTTGCACCGCCGTTGCCGCTGTGTTAGCTAGCGCCTCGATCTCAGGGTGTTCCCGCGGGCTTCCGCGACGTCCTCGGAGATCGGAATTCCCTCTTGGATTCCAATACGTTGCGCCGCCTGACTGCGACGGCGTCCGGCCTGTGAATTGAAGTAACCGAAAAGAGCGTCAGGTGGCTGGCAAAGACCCAATTGTTTCCGGCATGGCCGGCCGATACGGCAACGCTTTGTTCGAGCTCGCGCTCGACAACAAGGCGACCGACGCCGTCAAAACCGATCTCGACCGGTTCGATGCGCTGATCGCGGACAACGCCGATCTCAACCGCATGGTGCGCAGCCCGGTGTTCGGCGCCGACGAGCAGCTCAAGGCGCTCGGCGCCATTCTCGAGAAGGCCGGCATTTCCGGCCTCGCCGCCAATTTCCTGCGCGTCATCACCGCCAACCGCCGCCTGTTCGCGGTGCGCGAGATGATCCGCGCCTACCGCACGCTGGTCGCGCGGCACAAAGGCGAGGTCATCGCCGAGGTGACCGTCGCCGAACCGCTCAACGACAAGAATGCCGACGCGCTCAAGGGCGCTCTCAAATCGGTTACCGGCGGCAAAGACATTGACATGAACGTCAAGGTCGACCCCGCCATCATCGGCGGCCTGATCGTCAAGGTCGGCAGCCGCATGGTCGATAGTTCGCTCCGCACGAAGCTCAATGCGATCAAGTTCGCGATGAAAGAGGCACGCTGATGGATATCCGCGCCGCAGAAATTTCCGCCATCCTCAAAGAGCAGATCAAGAACTTCGGCCAGGAAGCCGAAGTCTCCGAAGTCGGCCAGGTGCTGTCCGTCGGTGACGGTATCGCCCGCGTCTACGGTCTCGACAACGTCCAGGCGGGCGAAATGGTCGAGTTCGAGAACGGCGTGCGCGGCATGGCGCTGAACCTCGAAACCGACAACGTCGGTATCGTTATTTTCGGCGCCGACCGTGAAATCATGGAAGGCCAGACCGTCAAGCGCACCGGCGACATCGTCGACGTGCCGGTCGGCAAGGGCCTGCTCGGCCGCGTCGTCGACGCCCTCGGCAATCCGATCGACGGCAAGGGCCCGATCGTCTCGACCGAGCGCAAGCGCGTCGACGTCAAGGCGCCCGGCATCATCCCGCGCAAGTCGGTGAGCGAGCCGATGGCGACCGGCCTCAAGGCGATCGACGCCCTGATCCCGATCGGTCGCGGCCAGCGCGAACTGATCATCGGCGACCGTCAGACCGGCAAGACCGCGATCGCGCTCGACACCATTCTGAACCAGAAGCCGCTGAACGCGCAGCCCGACGAGAAGATCAAGCTGTACTGCGTCTACGTCGCGGTCGGCCAGAAGCGCTCCACCGTCGCCCAGTTCGTCAAGGTGCTGGAAGAGCAGGGCGCGCTGGAATACTCGATCGTCATCGCCGCCACCGCGTCCGATCCGGCGCCGATGCAGTTCCTGGCGCCGTTCTCCGGCTGCACCATGGGCGAATATTTCCGCGACAACGGCATGCACGCCGTCATCATCTACGACGATCTGTCCAAGCAGGCGGTTGCCTATCGCCAGATGTCGCTGCTGCTGCGCCGTCCGCCGGGCCGCGAAGCCTATCCGGGCGACGTGTTCTATCTGCACTCGCGCCTGCTCGAGCGCGCCGCCAAGATGAACGACGAAATGGGCAGCGGCTCGCTGACTGCGCTGCCGGTCATCGAGACGCAGGCCAACGACGTGTCGGCCTACATTCCGACCAACGTGATCTCGATCACCGACGGCCAGATCTTCCTCGAGACCGATCTGTTCTATCAGGGCATCCGCCCGGCGGTGAACGTCGGTCTGTCGGTGTCGCGCGTCGGCTCGGCCGCGCAGACCAAGGCGATGAAGAAGGTCGCCGGCAAGATCAAGGGCGAGCTGGCGCAGTACCGCGAAATGGCGGCCTTCGCGCAGTTCGGTTCCGATCTCGATGCCACCACCCAGCGCATGCTGGCGC
The DNA here is from genome assembly GCA_022843325.1 of Pseudolabrys sp. Lineage (GTDB taxonomy): Bacteria > Pseudomonadota > Alphaproteobacteria > Rhizobiales > Xanthobacteraceae > Pseudolabrys. The sequence goes on from JALHNV010000002.1 coordinate 122,796, forward strand.
GCGGCGCGCGCCTGACCGAGCTTCTGAAGCAGGCGCAGTTCTCGCCGCTGAAGATGGAAGAGCAGGTCGCGGTGATCTACGCCGGCGTCAACGGCTACCTCGACAAGTTCGATGTCTCGCGCGTGCGCGATTTCGAGAACGGTCTGCTGTCGCTGCTGCGCGGCAAGCATCTCGATCTGCTCGACTCGATCCGCAAGAGCGGCGACCTGTCGAAGGACGACGAGGCCAAGCTCAAGGACGTGGTCGACGGCTACGCCAAGAGCTTTACCTAACTCCTGATCCTCGGGCACCGTGCCCGCCTAAGCGAGATGCCCGGCACAAGGCCGGGCATGACAAAAGACAGAGACGGCTAAGGGCGACTGAGCAGATATGGCCAGCCTCAAGGACATGCGCGTTCGCATCGCCTCTACCAAGGCGACGCAGAAGATCACCAAGGCCATGCAGATGGTCGCGGCCTCGAAGCTGCGCCGCGCCGAAGCGGCGGCGCAGGCAGCGCGGCCGTTCGCCGAGCGCATGGACCGCGTGCTCGGCAATATCGCGGCGGCGGTGGCCGGCAGCGATTCGGCGCCGCGTCTGCTTGCCGGCACCGGCGCCGACCAGGTGCACCTGCTGGTCGTCTGCACCGCCGAGCGTGGCCTGTGCGGCGCCTTCAACTCCTCGATCGTGCGAAAGGCGCGCGAGCACGCCAATGCGCTGCTCGGGCAGGGCAAGGAAATCAAGATTCTCTGCGTCGGCCGCAAGGGCGCCGACCAGCTGCGCCGGCAGTTCGCCCGCTACATCATCGAGGTGGTGGAGCTGCGCGGCGTCAAGCAGATCGGCTTCGCCCAGGCGCAGATGGTGGCCGACAAGATCGTTGCCCGCTTCGAGAACAATGAATTCGACGTCTGCACGCTGTTCTTCTCGCGCTTCAAGTCGGTGATCGCGCAGATCCCGACCGCGCTGCAGGTGATCCCGCCGGTGTTCGAGCCGGTCGTGGAAGCCGCGCCCGTGTCGACCGCGGCCTCCGCCGTTTACGAGTACGAGCCCGAGGAAGAAGAAATCCTCACCGATCTCCTGCCGCGCAACCTGTCGGTTCAGGTGTTCCGCGCGCTGCTCGAGAACGCGGCTTCCGAACAGGGCGCCCGCATGAGCGCCATGGACAACGCGACCCGCAACGCCGGTGAAATGATCCGCAAGCAGACGCTTACCTATAACCGCACGCGCCAGGCGATGATCACCAAGGAACTGATCGAGATCATCTCCGGCGCCGAAGCGCTTTAATCAGAGTAACGAGGACGACATGGCCACACCGCAGAACGCAACCGGCAAGATCACCCAGGTCATCGGCGCCGTCGTCGACGTGCAGTTCGAAGGCGACCTGCCGGCGATTTTGAACGCGCTCGAGACCAAGAACGGCGACAACCGGCTGGTGCTCGAAGTCGCGCAGCATCTCGGCGAATCGACGGTGCGGACCATCTCGATGGACATCACCGAGGGTCTGGTGCGCGGCCAGGCGGTCACCGACACCGGCAAGCCGATCGCGGTGCCGGTCGGCCCGGGCCTGCTCGGCCGCATCATCAACGTCATCGGCGAGCCGATCGACGAAGCCGGCCCGGTGCAGTCCGAAGAGCGCCGTCCGATTCACGCGGAAGCGCCGACCTACACCGACCAGTCGACCGAAGCGAACATCCTGGTCACCGGCATCAAGGTCGTCGATCTGCTGGCGCCTTACGCCAAGGGCGGCAAGATCGGCCTGTTCGGCGGCGCCGGCGTCGGCAAGACCGTGCTGATCCAGGAACTCATCAACAACATCGCCAAGGCGCACGGCGGCTATTCGGTGTTCGCCGGCGTCGGCGAGCGGACCCGCGAAGGCAACGATCTCTATCACGAGTTCATCGAATCCGGCGTCAACAAGAAGGGCGGCGGCGAAGGCTCGAAGTGCGCGCTGGTGTTCGGCCAGATGAACGAGCCGCCGGGCGCCCGCGCCCGCGTCGGCCTGACCGGTCTGACCCTGTCGGAGTATTTCCGCGACCAGGGCCAGGACGTGCTGTTCTTCGTCGACAACATTTTCCGCTTCACGCAGGCGGGCTCCGAAGTGTCGGCGCTGCTCGGCCGCATCCCGTCGGCGGTGGGTTATCAGCCGACGCTGGCGACCGACATGGGCGCGCTGCAGGAACGTATCACCACCACCACCAAGGGCTCGATCACCTCGGTGCAGGCCATTTACGTGCCGGCCGACGACTTGACCGATCCGGCGCCTGCGACCTCGTTCGCCCACTTGGACGCGACCACCGTGCTGTCGCGCGATATCGCCGCCAAGGGCATCTATCCGGCGGTGGATCCGCTCGACTCGACCTCGCGCATGCTGTCGCCGCTGATCGTCGGCGAAGAGCACTACGCGGTCGCCCGTCAGGTGCAGCAGGTGCTTCAGCGCTACAAGGCGCTGCAGGACATCATCGCCATTCTCGGCATGGATGAGTTGTCGGAAGAGGACAAGCTCGCGGTGTCGCGCGCGCGCAAGATCGAGCGCTTCCTGTCGCAGCCGTTCTTCGTCGCCGAAGTGTTCACCGGCGCGCCGGGCAAGCTGGTCGATCTCGCCGACACCATCAAGGGCTTCAAGGGCCTGGTCGAAGGCAAGTACGATCACCTGCCGGAAGCCGCCTTCTACATGGTCGGCAACATCGAAGAAGCCGTCGAGAAGGGCAAG